>CAYSTR010000017.1:0-14935 GCA_964433745.1 uncultured Oscillospiraceae bacterium
AGACCACCAAGAGCGGCATTATACTTGCCGGTTCAGCTAAGGAGAAGCCCCAGGTAGCAGAAGTGTGCGCCGTAGGTCCGGGCGGCAATGTAGATGGCAAGGAAATCACAATGTACGTAAAGGTGGGCGACAAGGTTATCGCCTCCAAATACTCCGGCACAGAGGTTAAGCTCGACGGCGTGGAGTACACAATCCTCAAGCAGTCCGATATCCTTGCGGTAGTAGAATAATCCGCTGTCACGCTTAAATTTTGTGAAACAGTAAATATGAGGAGGTAACTAACTAATGGCTAAAGAAATTATCTACGGTGAGGACGCCAGAAAAGCACTTCAGGCGGGTCTCAACAAGCTTGCTGATACCGTTAAGATTACACTGGGTCCCAAGGGACGCAATGTGGTACTGGACAAGAAGTTCGGCTCACCCCTTATCACAAACGATGGTGTAACCATAGCAAAGGAAATCGAGCTGGACGTTAACTTTGAGAACATGGGCGCACAGCTCGTGAAAGAGGTTGCTGTTAAGACAAACGATGCAGCCGGTGACGGTACAACCACCGCTACCCTCTTGGCACAGGCTTTAGTACGCGAGGGCATGAAGAATGTTGCTGCCGGCGCTAACCCCATGGTCGTCAAAAAGGGCATTGCAAAGGCTGTTGACGCTGCTGTCAAGGGTATTGTTGATATCTCAAAGAAGGTATCCGGGACAGAGGATATAGCACGTGTTGCCACAATCTCCGCTTCGGACGAGTTTATCGGCAAGCTCATAGCTGACGCTATGGAAAAGGTCTCCGCTGACGGTGTTATCACTGTAGAGGAGAGCAAGACTGCCGAGACCTATTCCGAGGTTGTCGAGGGTATGCAGTTTGACCGCGGTTATATCACCCCCTATATGATTACAGACGCTGATAAGATGGAGGCTGTCATAGACGATGCTTTCATCCTCATTACAGATAAGAAGATTGCTTCTATCCAGGAGATTCTCCCGCTTTTAGAGCAGATTGTACAATCGGGCAAGAAGCTTGTTATCATCGCCGAGGACGTTGAGGGCGAGGCTCTCTCCACCCTTATCGTCAACAAGCTGCGCGGCACATTCACCTGTGTTGCTGTTAAGGCTCCCGGCTTCGGCGACCGCCGCAAGGAGATGCTCCGCGATATCGCAATCCTCACAGGCGGTGAGGTCATCAGCGAAGAACTGGGTCTGGATTTGAAGGAGGCAACTGTAGCACAGCTCGGACGCGCTCGTCAGGTCAAGGTTCAGAAGGAGAACACCATCATCGTTGACGGTGCTGGTGAGGCTAAGGAAATTAAGGCTCGTATTGCACAGATAAAGGCACAAATCGAGACTACAACCTCTGACTTTGACCGTGAGAAGCTGCAAGAGCGTCTTGCTAAGCTGTCCGGCGGTGTTGCTGTTATCAAGGTTGGTGCTGCTACCGAGACCGAGATGAAAGAGAAAAAGCTCCGCATTGAGGATGCTCTGGCTGCTACTAAGGCGGCTGTCGAAGAGGGTATCGTACCGGGCGGCGGTGTTGCTCTTCTCAATGTCATCCCCTGCGTAGAGAAGCTTATGACCTCAGTAGAAGGTGACGAGAAAACTGGTGTATCCATCGTTCTGCGCTCTCTTGAAGAGCCCCTGCGTCAGATTGCCGCTAATGCAGGTCTTGAGGGTTCGGTTATCATCGACACCATCAAGCGTTCTGCTAAGCCGGGTTATGGCTTTGATGCATACAAGGAAGTTTATGTGGACATGGTTGAGGCCGGTATCGTTGACCCGACTAAGGTTACACGCAGCGCATTACAGAACGCCGCTTCTGTAGCTTCCATGATTCTCACTACCGAGAGCCTGGTCTCCGATAAGAAAGAGGAGACTCCTCCCCCCGCAGCTCCCAACCCCGGTATGGGCGGAATGTACTAAGTTAAAATTAAACCTGTCCCCGGTATCAGAAAATGCTCTGATACCGGGGATTTCTTATATTTTTCTATTGATTTATACAATATAGTATGTTATACTCCATAATAAGGGGTTCGGCGAGCAGGTCGGGTGGACAGCTCCTCCTGAAAAGGAGGTGAGGATATGAAATACATATTAATGCTATTAACAGCATCATTTATACTTTTTATGGTATTATGTATTATTATCGTAATAAAAAACTGACCGCCCCTCTACCAAAGTGTGCGGTCAGTTTTTTCTAATTAGCTAATTAGGAGCTGACGTCTTGCCTGCGCCGTCCCCTTATGTTTTTATTATACCATATAATATGCATTTGTCAAGCCTTTTACGTATCGTAAACAGGCTTATATTGTTGTTGATTTTACTAATTATCTATGTTATACTTTGATAAGAAGTAAAATTCATTCTACCGGTCAATAATAGACTAATGACCGGGTTTTATATTTTATTTTAAGGAGTATAAATGAAGCCACTCAAAGCTCTCGGTCAAAACTTTCTTATAAATCCGCACATTGCTCCGCGTATGGCTGAAATGGCGGGCGGCTCCGGCACTATGGCGGGTGTCCTTGAAATAGGTCCCGGTCTAGGGGTGCTGACAAAGGAGCTTGCCTCCCGCTTTTCTAAGGTTGTCGCCGTCGAGATTGACGAGCGTCTCATTCCGGTGCTTACAGAATCCCTCGCCCCATATAAAAACGTCACGCTTATACATGAGGATATACTAAAATTTGACCTCCCCGCACTCATATCCCGCGAGTTCCCCGATATGGATGTATATGTGTGCGCCAATCTCCCCTACTATATCACGACTGATATTATTGTCGGGATGCTGGAGGCGCGCTTACCTGTTAAGGCTATGACCTTTATGGTGCAGAAGGAGCTTGCAGAACGGTACTGTGCCACTCCCGGAACGCGCGCCTGCGGTGCTGTCAGTCTTTTAGTGAGGTATCTCTGCGAACCGTCTATACTGTTTCATGTCTCCCCCGGATCATTCTCGCCGCCGCCTAAGGTCATGTCGTCCGTTATGCGGCTGGATATAAGACCTGTCCCCGCCGTCAGTGTATCGGACGAAAAGCGTATGTTTAGGCTTATTAGAGCCGGATTTTCACAGCGGCGCAAGACATTGGTAAACGCCCTTTCTATGAGTGCCGGTGTGGACAAGGCAGAATGTCTGTCTGCGCTTTCACGCATGGGGTTAGACCCGAACATTCGTCCAGAAGCGCTTACTCTGGAAAATTGGGCGGAGCTTACTTCGTCTTTTTGATAGATTTTATTAAGTGGGGAGCGATGGAACATGAATCGGCGTGCATAAAGCACGTCGATATTTTTTATATCTGTAGCATTTTTACCTTGTGCGGGGTATTATCGGTGAAAGGAGGTTTTTGGGATGGATAATGAATCTGCGCAGATGACTGTCTCAAACGAAGAGGTGGTCAAGCTTTATTCGGACATGGTATACCGGCTGGCCTTTGCCCGCACCCGTTCCCCCTTTGAAGCTGACGAGATATTTCAGGAGGTTTTTCTTCGCTACATCCGTAAAACCCCATACTTTGATAGCGAGGATCACCGCCGGTACTGGTTCATCCGCGTGACCATAAACTGCTCAAAAAAGCTGTGGCACAAAAGTTCCAGAGAGAAGCTTCATTTTATAGAAGAGACCAGCCGGTTTGAGGACAAAGCAGAGCTTAACCTTCTGTATGCTCTAGACAAGCTGCCCGTAAAATACCGTGAGGTGGTCCATCTGTTTTATTATGAGGATATGTCGTTGGAGGACATAAGCCGCGTTCTTTCGCGCAAGCCCTCTACCGTACGCACACAGCTCACCCGCGCACGCTCTTTGCTTCGTGATATGTTAAAGGAGGATTATTATGACATTTAAACAAGGTTATAAAAACACATTCGATAAGATAAGTCCAGGTGAAGCGCTTATAGGAAGTGTTCTTAAAAAGAGGAATACCTACAAGGCTCTAATAAGACCAGCTATAGCCGCCGCTTTGGTGTTTGTGTTCATATTTGCAGGACTGCCAGCGGCGGTTGCGGCTTTTGAGCCTGTCTATCAGATTATGTATCTGGTGTCTCCCGCCGCAGCGCAGTACTTCATGCCAGTACAGCTAAAGGACGAGGATAATGGTGTTTGTATGGAGGTGGTGTCCGCCTACATCCACGAGAACACCGCCGAGATATACATCTCACTCACCGATTTAACAGGTGACCGCATAGACGAGACGGTTGATCTCTATGACAGCTATAGCATTATGCGCCCGTTTGACAGCTCGGCTGTCTGCCGTCGTACGAGCTACGACCCGGACACAAAAACTGCTTACTTTCTTATTACAATAGAGGAATGGGGCAACCACAGCATAGAGGGTGACAAGCTCACGTTTATCGTGCGCGAGTTCATCTCCCGCAAACGCACCTATGAGGACATTTTTGTTCCGCTTGATTTGACTAAAGCTGAGGATGCCGGCTCCCAAACCGTCTCCCCCAACGGCTGGGGCGGACTGGGTGCTGCCGACTTTTCGGGTGAAGCCAGAGTGTTAGTTCCCTCCTCCCCCATGCCGTTTCCGGTGGACGGTATCGAGCTTACCGGAATGGGATATATAGACGGGTTACTTCACATCCAAACTGCCGTCCATGACCCTTTGAGCAACGATAATTTCGGCTTTTTTTACCTTTTGGACGAGGACGGAAATATACTAATTTCAAATTATATCGTATACTATACCAACGGTATTGCCGATTCCGGTCGCACCGACTATAGTAATCATGTTTTCGACATACCGCCGGAGGAGCTGTCCCGCTATAAGCTGTACGGCACATTCTACACCTCCGGTCTTTATACATCGGGAAACTGGCGGGTAACCTTTCCACTGGAAACAGCAAAAGAATAACAAAAAAGCCGCTTCACGATTTCATCGTAGAGCGGCTTTTTTAACTAGCATGACACTTTAGCTTTTAGCTTCCCCTGTCAGCTGACGAACACTCCCCGCATGTGGGTAGTGCAGATTTTCCATAAATCTCCAGAACAGCTCCCGCGCCTTGGGGTCGCTCGGATCGCCGAATGCGCCGTCCCTAAAGTTCTGCCTTGTCTCCTGCCACATGGCTTCCCTGTTCTGGATTAGTGTGCCTGTTGTGTCTGTGGAGAAGAAAAATCTGTCGTTCCAGTACCATTCACCGCAGATATCCTGCTCTAAAAAGTCGTATCTGTTAAATATTCTGTATTTTATACCATCAATAATACTTTCTGTATAGTACGAGCGCGGCTCGTCCGCGTAAGCCAGCATAAACAGAAACATTACGCGGAACACATCCGAGTAAAACGCCTGCTTCATCCGCCGTTTGGACTCGAAGCGTCCGGCGGACTGGGCGGCGGAGAACTCCTTGGCTCGTCCCGACGTGGCGGTGGGGTCTATTCTCCCCTGGAAGCTGTCGGTTATGCCGATAGTTTGGCGCGCCCATTGGTAGTTTGCCTCCATCATGGCGTGGTCGTTTTGCATGTTGGGTTGCAGTGAGTATACGCCTATGAGCGCTTTTTGCGCCGGGTCGCGGACATAGGCAATCTTCAGCTCCTCGTCATCCGCCGATATGGCGACATCCCGGGGCAGTGTCACAAGCGAGCCGCCGCGGAACAGCTTTTCCTCCAGCTTTAGCCCAATCTTCTTGATTGCATTCTGCTGATCCTTTATAAAGTCCACATCGCTGTTGCCCATGAGCTTTGCATTAATCGAGACATTTCTGCGAACTAATATGGGAAACACACCCGGACGGTAGACCGGTATGCGGGTGGGGCGGGTAACCATCCTCCCCTTTTCGTCCATGACGCGCTGGGTAGCGGGGATGCGCTTGTATTCCTTTCCGGCGGCATCGGTGAGGACTATATCGTCCGTCAGCTCCTCATAGTCGGCGGTGCTCACCTCCAGCTTGTCCTCTCCGCACTTTGTACAGACCTTGTGATATGCAGGCTCAATCGTCCCGCAGACGGTACAGCGCTTATGCCGTCTCTTCTGGTAGCTCGGCAGATCATAGAGCACCGTGTCCCCCACCCATGAGAATACGCCTATCTCTCCGTCCTCGTCCTTATAGTAGCACATCACCTGTGTACACAGCTCGTCATTCTTTGTTTCGCCGCTCTCCTCCCCCGACACATCCACATTGTAACGGCGGCGTATATACTCCTTTGTCTGGGATATACGCACAAAGATGTAGTCCGCATCTTCTAAACGATATACCCCGGGCTGCGGGATGACCTGTCTGGGGTGGAGCGTTCTCACCGACAGCTCTCCTAGGGTTGTGTGGGTGTGCTTTTGATTGTCCCATTCCACGAGAAAGAAGTCGCCGCCCTGTATGGGTGTGGTGCGCTCATCCTCATCGTTTAGGTACTCGAATGGGATTCTGTCAATCTCCCCTCTTAGCATGTCCTCAATCTCGGCGGCAAGCACCTCCTTACCAGGCAGTGCCGATGTGACCTTGGGAGCAGGGACAGCACTGTCTATCTGGCTTTCTATAAGCTCAAACACGATGTTTCGCACGTTGGGGGCGCGCTTGTCCACGGCGCGGCGGGAGTTGGGGCTCTTCTCAATCTGCCGTGAACCGGCGTATATGCTCTCTCGTTCCTCAATATTCGAAAGCTCCCCTGCATACGCCGTATATGCCCTCTCAAACCTCTCCTGCCATGTACTTAGCATTTTATCTGACTTTTTCATGCTCTCCTCCTAATTTTTTATAATCACATTATAAGAAAACACCCTATCCGATTTTACGCTCGGCGGGGGCTTCCGGTAAATTAGAACGCCAAAATTTTGTGTATTGTGTATACTGGTATGCCTAGTCTCGCACATTGTACAAATTTTCGGTGTTTTTATTGTGCGTACATACGGACACATCGGATTTATGCGCACACACGAACGCGATAATGGGGAAAAAGGAGGGAACAGCGCATGAATACTAGCATTCCAGACCGTCCCCCGCCCGGTGACTACACCCATGCGGGACGGTGCATAGACCGTCTGCTTCTTATCGGAGCGGACATTATAGGCGGCAGAGAGGAGGGTGAGACATGGATAAGGAGCGGGACAGACTGCTTGCGGTTGACCGGTTCAAGGGCGCGGATTTCGCCTCCGACCCTATGAATGTGGACTTGACACGTTCTCCGGACATGCTCAACATGCTGCCGGATGCCGATCTAAAGCCGGTGTCGCGCACCGGATACCGCTGTGAGGCACAGTTCGGACAGCGCATAAACGGTGTACATTTTCTCAAGACAGAGAGTGCATTCTGCTGTCTTGTACATGCGGGTAACCGTCTGTACCGCTGGTTTGGAGAGGGGAAAAATCCCGATCGCGAGCTTATTTCGGAGTGTATGAACGACTTTCGCTCCACCGCCTTTCAGATGGACGGTAAGCTCTGGATGCTGGACGGACTTACATACCGCGTGTTCATGCCGGAGGGTGAGAGCTTTGCACTTAAAGCCGTAGAGGAAATGGCGTATGTGCCGACTACGGTTATAGCCCGCGCTCCCGGCGGCGGCGGTCAGACCTTTGAGTATGTGAATCTGTTGCAATCAAAGCGGAAAAACTCCTTTCTCGGTACGGCGGGCACGACCATCTACCGTCTGGACGCTGAAGGGCTGGATTTAGCCCCTGTGACCGTCGAGAAGCTAGGAGCGAACGGTTCATTTACGGTTATTCCAGAGAACCAGTACAGCGTAAACCGCACAGAGGGGACAATTACCTTTACGACAGCGCCGGGCGCGTCCCCTGTAACCGGGAGGGACAACCTCATAGTCACATTCTCAAAGACGGTGACAGGGTATGCCGAGCGCATAAACGGCTGTACCATCGCCGTCATATACGGTATCGGCTCGTCGGGCGACACGGTGTTTATGTCGGGAAACGACCGATTCCCCAACACCGACTGGTACTCGTTTACCGGCAATCCGTCCTACATGCCCGATCTTCACTACTCAAATATCGGGCAGTCCAACACCCGCATTATGGGATACTCCAAGCTGGGAGACGGGCGGCTCGCCATCCATAAGGAGCGAAACTATCAAGACAGCACTGTATTTTTCAGGCGCGGGGAGCTGATAAACGGTCAGCCGCAGTACTTTATTCAGGAGGGGGCAACAGGTATTGGTGCGGTGAGCCGGTACGCCTTTGCTATGCTGGAAAATGATCCGCTGGCATTGTCCGGTGAGGGGGTGTTTGCCACTGTCCCGGTGCAAAACTCGCTTACAAATGAGAAGTATGCCGTCATCCGTTCAGCACTTATTACGCCGCGGCTTGTACGCGAGCCCAATCTGGAGGAGGCCTCCGCTATTGTTTACAGGGGATTTTACTACCTCTGTGCTGGGGAGCATGTGTATGTGGCGGATGCACGGCAGAAGAGCCTGTCGGACAATGTTACCGGACAGTATCAGTATGAATGGTACTATCTTGACAACATCGATGCCAGAGTATGGTTCGAGCAGGACGGTGAATTGATGTTCGGCACGCGCTCAGGCAAGCTCTGCCGGTTTTATAAGGAGCAGACACCGGGGGGATATCAAGACGAGGGCAGACCCATCCGCGCCTACTGGCGCACGCCCATTCTCTCATTCGGGACAATGACGCGCTACAAGACGCTCAAAAACCTGTTCGTGACATTAAACCCCTACATCCGCTCGACCGTCACGCTGTCCTACATTGTTAAGGGCATGAAGCGGGACAAACGCACGGTGGGGCTCAATACATTCGCGTTTGAGGATATAGATTTTGCGGACTTTACATTCGAGACCGACACATTCCCGCGAATACGCTCCACTAATATAAAGGAGCGCCGATTCGAGTTTATTCAGTTCGAGATATCGACAAACCGCGGTCAGCCCTTTGGGCTGTTTGCCCTGTCGGCGGTGTATTCAATTACTGGGTGTATACGATAAAAGAAAGGTATTTAAAAAAATAAATGTTAGGAGTGAAATAAAATGAACGGATATACTGCGGCAGGCGGCGGGAAGCCTGATTTTCCCGCTATTAGCTACAACGGACAGCACACTAAGTACTTTACATCGGAATACGGAGACGGAAACCTCTACGCAGAGATTATGATGACAAGCTCCGGTACACTTACAGTCGCGGCGGGGAAGTCGTATGTATGTGATGTGTGGGGTATCGGCGGCGGGGGCGGCGGGGGTGGATATAAACAATACGGCGGCGGCGGGGGAAGCGGATATACAAACATCAGCCTCGGTATGACAATATCAGGAAACACCAATGTCACCATCGGCGCGGGAGGAAATATAGGAGGGGTTGATTGGGGCTCTGGTGCAGGAGCCTCCGGCGGAACTACTGTCTTAAAAACAATGACCTGTACCGGCGGTGGGGGCGGTAACGCATATTACAACTCAGCTTCAGGGGTTGCGAGATATACAACCCTAAGAGGAGGAGCCGGCGGTTCGGGCGGTGGGGGCGGCACTGAATACAGTTATGACCTAAATACAACAGGTGCAGGAAGAGGCGGGACAAACGGAGGGAACGGAACTGCCGGTGATACTAAGTCCAGCTATGGTCAATGTGATACGTCCGGCGGACAAGGTGCGGGCTTTCCTATGGGAAAATTCCGGACAAGCATAGGAGCGGGCAGCGGCGGATTTGCGCTAAATGTCGGTACTAATCCTTATTACGGAGGAGGAGGCGGGGGCGGTGCGGGTTTCATGGGAAGAGCAGGTGAACCGGCTAGTTATAATGCTCTCACTTTGGTTAATCCTCTAATTCCGTTTGGATACGGTCATGGCGGCAGAGGACCTATTTCCATGAGCGATACAAAAACGTTCTACGCACAGCCCGGACTTGACGGCTGTGCCATAATACGCATTAAGGTTGCATAAGGAGGAGAAACACATGTATGTGGTAATAAAGGATAACATGGTGGACAATATCATCGTAATTGATCCGCAGCAGATAGACGAGTATTCGGCGGCCTTGGGGCTTTTGGTTGTGGAGACACCGCTGGCCGTTATGATAGGCGACAGCTATGACGGTACAGACTTTTACCGGGACGGAGAACCGGTGACCATGCAGATCCCCCCATACCCTGCCCCCTCTCCCGATATCTCCGAGATGGAGGAGGCATTGAATATCTTAGGTGTGGATACCGGTAATAAGGAATAAAAAGGAGTGACAAAGATGACTATAGTCGAACAGGCAAGACACATAAGGGATACATTAAACGGACTGAGCTTCGGCGGCAGCTATGAGCAGATTCTCGATATTCCCTACAAGCTCATAGATGATTGGGTTCCGGGCAGAACATACAAAAGCGGTCAGCTCGTGTTAAAGGACGGGGTAAAATACCTCGTCCTACAGGATAACATCACGGCTATGGCGCACCAGCCTCCCGATCTCCCGGACGGAGCAATGCTTGCGGTGTACAAGCCATTCCGCGATGTCACCGGGGTGTATGAGTGGCTGTACGGAGAATACTGTCCCAAAAACTGCAAACGCACCTGGGGCGGCAAGCTCTACATAGTAAAGCAGACCGAAGCAGGTGCTAACATCTTCCCTCCCCCCATGCTTCCGGCTATCTGGGGAGAAATTTTATAATGATAAAAAGAGGATATTCTTATGGACTGCAACATCAAAATCTGCCCGGATGAGCGCACAAACAGCGAGTTTAGGCGCACTACAGAGAAGCGGCTGGACGCTCACAGCGACACCATAGACGACCACGAGCGCCGCCTCTCGGTGGGTGAGACCAAAATAGACAGCCTCGTCAAAAGCATAGACGGACTCACACGTGCGCTCTGGGGAATCGCCAGCGCAGCTCTGGTGGCATTCATGACGCTTATATTCAATACTGTATTTTTATGAATTTTTTGCACTATACCGCATATTATTACATAGACTGGAAGTGACAGCTTGAAGGAGTTTTCTAAAAAAGTCATAATTGCGTTTGCGGTGGTATGGTTTATAGCGGCGGCGTGGGCTATGACGCTCGTTACCCTACAGACGTTTATCGGCGGCGGTATGTTTCCTGATATTGCGGGGGTGCTTATTTATGTCGGAGCGCCCATGACCGCCGGACTGGTGGGTTACTTTATAAAAGCGGGCGCAGAGAATGTCAAGCGCATAGAGCAAAAGCCGCAGGAAACGCAAAAATATCATGTTTGAAAGGATATAACCAATGAAGATATACCTCTCCCCCAGCAATCAACCGGCTAATGTATACTACGGAGGTCTCGGAAACGAAAAGCAATGGTGTGAACGTATAGCAAAGTATGCACAGAATGCACTGACTATTGCCGGACAGAACGCCAAGCTTGCCAATCTCAACCTGCTTGTGTCCGAGCGGCTAAGAGAAGCGCAGATGTGGAACGCCGACATGTACATAGCCATACACACAAACGGCCATGACGGTTCGGCACGCGGCATTGAGGTAGGTTTAGGCGACCAGCGGCTGTGCAGCTGTATTCTCGATAGGCTTGTCTCGCTCTACAAGGGAAAATCCCGCGGGACGCCTAAGTACAGCTTCGCAGAGTGTAATAACTTTAAGCTCTCCGCCTACTGTGAGATAGGTTTTCACGACAATGCCGAGGACGCTAAGTTCATCACTCAAAATGCTGAAAAGATAGGCAATGCCATATGTGAGGGTGTGCTCGATTATCTAAATCCCGACGTAAAAAAGACACCCCCCGCTCCAGCGCCCGAGGAGATACCCGAAAAGAGCGAGGACACCGCCGGGAAAAAGGTGACCTATCTCATCGTGCTCCCCGATACTACCGAGGCCAGGGGAAAGCTCGTCCGCGGCGGGTTTGCCTTCATCCAGCGCGGCAAGCACCTGCAATGCGGCGCATTTTCCAGCAAGCAGAACGCCGAAAACTTCCTAGCCACCATAAAGAAGCTGGGAATGCCGGATGCTATCATCCTAGAGAAATATGTTTAGGTTTTCGTCAAAAAATCGAATCCTCTTATAGGACGTTTTCGTGTCCTTACCGGTCTCGTTCTCAAATGCAGCTACAATAAGCGACGGATTGAGGGATCTCTCTCCTGCCGCACACGATATAATCAGGCTGTCCGCCGTACATTGCCCTTTTGTGAACATGGGGCGAATGTCTACGGCGGATATGCCTTTTTTGCTCCTTTTCTCCGCCATTATGACCTCCCGGTCGCAAAACGCCCCTATATCCTCCGCAAGCGGCGAGGTCAGCTCGTACTCTATAAAGGATATGGCAGAAAGCTTGGTTTTGGGCTCGTACACGTCATATGCCTTTATACCCTCCGGCAGACAGGCGTTTAGCTCCTCAAGAAACGTTTCGGGGATTTTTTCGTCCGGGATTTTTAAATCCAGGATTTTTAAATCCATCGCTTCACATAGGCTCTCGAAGCCTAGGGATATGGGGGCGGCAAAATTCATGTATATGTGCGGGTTGAACCCCTCGGTATACCACACCGGGAGCTTGGCGCGCCGTATGGCACGCGACATTACCCTCGTCATATCCAGATGCGACACGTACCTTGCCGCTCCTGTTTTCTCGTATCGTACTCTTATGGGCAGCACTTTGTTTCTCCTTTGTTTGTTTTAGCGGGATTTATTTAATTAGTGATTACATTCTCTTTCATAATGGTTTTCACTTACTGATAGTTCCCATACTGCTCCCACAGCCGCAGCATTAGCTCATAGCGTTCGAGCGGCATACCGGTGTAGACGCAGTTTGAGGTCGAGAATATATAACCCGCACCGCGCTTCATACCGTCACGCAGTGAGCGAATTATATCCTGCTCACACTCCTCATCTGTGCCGGTCTGCAATAGACCGCAGTTTACGTTGCCGATTAGAGCCACACGGTCTCCTACGGTGTCTGACAGGTATGCAAGGTCTACGCCGCCCTGCGGGTCTAGTGAGTGCAGAGCGTGGGGGTTACAGTCTATCATCTGGTCTAGGATGGGCATGATGTTGCCGTCCGTGTGCTTTATGGTGTAGTAACCCATGTCCCGGTAGCCCTTTATGGCGGCTTTTAGATATGGGACAATAAGCTCGGCAAAGCTGTCGCGGTTAAAGAATGGGTTTACATTAAAGCAGTAGTCGGCGCATAGTGCAAATCCGTCCAACAGGTGTCCGTTTTCGTGCAGACGGGCAGCAAAGCTTAAACAATCGTCCGTGCGGCGCTTTGACTGCTCGTTAAGCTCCTCCGGCTGCTCGTACATCTGTGCGGAAAATTCGAGCATGGAATCGCCGTCCGGTATGCTGTATGTAGGGTCTCCATGCATCATGATAAAGTACTCGTCCCCTGACTGGGCACGTATCTCCTCCAACAGCCATTTTACCTCGTCAAACCCGCCTACAGTGGGGTGAATAAAGATGGCGCTGTGACCGTAACGTTTGGCGGTGTCAATATATAGGCTAGCCGCATCCTTCATGTGCAGGCTCTTCTCCTTGGCGCTCATTTGATTCCACTGCCCATAGTAGCGGTGGGACGGATGCACCTTGCCGAACGCCTCCATTGTCAGAAAAAACACCAGTTCAAAATGGGGTACCCTCCCCCCTATCCTCTCGCGGTCAAGGGTTTTTTTAAATATCTCTCTGTGTGTCATAATCTTCTCTCCCAGTATCGTTTTTCTCCATTGTACCATACCGGGTAAAAAAAGCAATAGGCAAATAAAAAAAGACACGGACAGTCCGTGTTTTCTTCATTTATGTACACCCCCCGATACCGGGAGGTTATACAGGGAGGATACTAGCGGCTTCCTGCCGGTATAATATTATATGTCACGGCTCTCCGCCACTTTTAGGTTAAGCTTATTATCCCCTATAAAAATTTTTACTGCATAATGAGTACGTTCTTGAGGTCTACTCGCAGCAGCAGGACTTTTTCTTAAAGCAAGCGCCAAACGCTCTATAGCTTTGCCCATAAAGCGAGTTGCCGCCATAATAGTGCGGGAAAGGACGGCATCTGCGGCATTTACATGGACAGTGCTCGTGCTTTACCTCGGGGTAATCTTCTTCCCTTATTTTATTTCTCTCACAATTATAACATCCGTTCATTTTTCATACTCCTTTTTATTTTTAGATCTGCCCCTATTCATTATATGCACTGCATATTTTTATGTACGTAAAATTTTAAAGCCGCTCCTTTTACAAAGAAGCGGCTGTTTTAGTTATTATCATCTAGTATTTCGAGGATGTTGGCTGTACCCTATGCTCCGCGGTTTTAACTGCCTCTTTCTTTACCGGCTTTTGATCCGTCACTCCGGAGACATCCTTTATCTTAAACCGCGATACCATATTGTTTAGTATGCTTGCCTGACCGGAAAGCTCCTCTGATGCGGCGGCGGACTCTTCACTCGTTGCGGTGTTTGTCTGCACCACGTTCGATATCAGCTCTATCCCCGCCGATATCATGTTCATGGAGTTTAGCTCCTCATCAACCGTACCCGCAATGGCACGTACGTCTGCGGCTACTTCCTTTGTGGTCTGGTTGATTAGGTTCATGGTCTTGACGGTATGCTCTGCGCTTCCTGTCACCGTCGCAATCGAGCTTACAGTACTCTCGATAAGCGAAGCGGTGGTCTTGGCGGCATCGGCGGACTTACCCGCCAGATTTCTCACCTCATCCGCTACAACCGCAAAGCCCTTACCGGCACTGCCCGCTCTTGCCGCTTCCACAGCCGCATTGAGCGCTAGGATGTTGGTCTGGAACGCTATATCCTCTATAGCCTTTATGATTTTTGATATCTCCGCCGACTTTGAGTTTACCTCGTTTAGCTCCTCCATAAGCGACTGCATCTGGGTGTAGGTGGCGTGCAGATCCCTCTCCACAACGTCTGTGTCGCCTGTGATTTTTGCTATGTTTTCGCTTGTTCGCCCAAACTGCTCCTTCATATGAATGATGGATGCGGACAACTCTTGCACAGAAGCCGCTTGTTCAGTAGCCCCCTGTGCAAGTGCCTGCGCACCGCCCGACATCTGCTCTGCCCCGGATGTAACCTGCTGTGCACATAAACGAATGTCGTGA
>CAYSTR010000018.1:0-14553 GCA_964433745.1 uncultured Oscillospiraceae bacterium
ATATACAGGGATAGGGCAGAAACATGTCGTGGTAGAGCCTGTCCACGGACAGAAATCGCTTGTAGGCGTCAACGGCTATCCCTGTCGCAACCCCCACCTTTTCCCCATGCAGTGCATCATAGTCATTGCCTAATGTGTGCGTCTCCCACATATGGGAGATATGATGCTCAATGCCGGAAGCGGGGCGGGATATACCCGTCATCTGCATAGCAAGCCCGGACATGATTAGTGCATACATAAGCTTTTCATAGAGGGCTTTACGGTTGTTTTTGTTCTTACACAGCTCCGCAACCGAGGCGATACACTCCCTTTGAATATCCATAACGCGCTCACAGAGATATTCACCTGTTACGATATGTGTAATGCGCCAGTCGCAAAGGGCTGTGTATTTCCCCAGTATGTCGCCGATTCCGGCAGCGGTGAGCCGCCAGGGAGCGGCGGAGATTATATCAAGGTCGGCAACGACTGCAATCGGTGAGATTCCCGGCAGTGTAATCTTTACTCCCCCTAGGGTCATGGCGCTCATGACGGACGAAAATCCGTCCACGCTGGCGGCTGTGGGAACAGATATAAACTGCTTGCCGGTCTTGTGGGCAACATAGCGGGTGATATCGTGAATAGTGCCCGAGCCAACAGCAATGTAGTAATCGGCATCAGCGGTCTTTTCAAGGACGGTATCGGTGGCGGACTCGTCAGCGTGCAGTCCCGCCGCCGGAAGTATAATCTTACTGCGGGAGTTTAGCACCTGTGAAACCAGATTACCGGCTTCGGAGTTGGTGTTCTCGTCACAGATAATGTACCCCTTGCCGGAAAAATTATTTTTAAGGATAATGTCCGGCAGCTTGTATATCGCACCGCCTGCAATGATTATATCCTTAATAGACAGTCTGTGCTCTCTGCCGCAGATGCACTCGCCCTGCAGCTCTTTTAGAAGCTTAGAAAAATCCCCCATATAGTCAGCAACTGCCTCTCCCCGGCGGATGAAGCACGTGCCAGTCCCCACCTTTCCGCATTGTAATTGTATATTTCGTACAAAAATCAGACCTTTTTATTATAGTATAAATCCGTAAAAAAAACAATACCAAATCAGCTAAAAAAATTTTTATTTTATTATCTTTTTTTGTTTTAGGTCACTGAACTTTACATATGAATCCAGACAAGTTATGCTTGCATTTTTGTTAAAATATGGTATAATGAGGTCAGCACGAATGAGGGGAGTGTTAATATGCGTTCGGATGTAGAGCAAAACGGTATATTCAGAACCGCTGCCATGGGCGGCTTCAATAAGCAGGATGTTCTTGATTACATAGCTGTCCAAAGCAATAAAAACAAGCAGCTGACTAAAGAGCTGGACGAGACAAAGAAAGCCCTTGACGGTGCTAATGTGATTGTAAGAAAGCTTGAAAGAGAGCTTTTGGATAAAAAAACGGCATATGATACGCTGTACAACGAGCATGTAACAAAGGGAAAAGAGCTTTCCTCCACCTATGATGCTATGCTTGATAAGCTGTCGCTTCAAGAAAAGGAGCTAAGAAGCCTTGCATACGAGCTTAAATGTGAGAAGGAGCGTTCAATTGAGCCGGGTATCGCCGCAAGGACGATAAAAGAAGCAAACGAGCAGATAGAGAACGCCCTAAGGGAAGCAAACGAAGCAGCAGAGAGCATCATCGCACAGGCATATGAACGCAAAAGGGAGATTACAGCCCAAACAAGAGCATATAAAGAGGAAACAATAAAAAAACTGGCAAAATACAGGGCAGATATAGACATGCTAAGAGCAGATGTAGGACAGGCTCTCGGGGATGTTGACACAGCGCTTATAGAGTTGGGTCATAGCATAGAGGAAACAGGAAAAAGGGCAATGGAAGATATATGTTAATTAATACAGACGAGCTTCATCTATATAAGGACAGATTAAAGGCAGGAGCTACCGTTTCACTGTCCGGTATTGTTTACACAGCAAGAGACGCAGCGCACAAGCGGATAAAAGAGCTAATAGACACAGGCGCACCCCTGCCGTTTAACATAAAGGGAGCCAGTATCTACTATGCAGGTCCTACCCCCACACCGCCGGGAATGGCTATAGGCTCCTGCGGACCTACCACATCAGGGCGGATGGATCCATACACTCCCATGCTTCTCGACATGGGGCTTTCCTGTATGATAGGCAAGGGTGAGCGCAGTGATGCGGTGATAGAGGCGATAAAGCGGAATAAGGCGGTATATCTCTGCGCCATCGGAGGAGCGGGGGCATTGGCGGCAAGGGCTGTCAAGAGCTGTGAGGTGGTGGCATTCCCAGAGCTTGGCTGTGAATCGGTAAAAAAGCTCTCAGTGGAAGATTTTTCCTTAATTGTTGGGATTGACCCTTTGGGTAATACTATATTCAGATAAAGTCAGGAGTTGTTATTTTTTGGAAGCTAATAAGGTACACGAGATGTTTAAGGTCATGACAGATACAGTGGAGAATGCAAATACGCTGTGTCTAAACGAGCTTGATGCGAAGAACACAGTTATATTTTCCATCGACATCAACAATGGTTTTGCTAAAAAAGGGGCATTATACAGCGATAATGTGGCGGCACTTCTGCCGTCTACAGTAAAGCTTCTCAGTAATGCGGCAGACATGGGGATTAAGGTTGTCGCCTTTTCTGACTGCCACGATGAAAAATCCCTTGAACTAAAGGCATACCCCGCCCACTGTATGAACGATTCAGAGGAGTGCCAGTTACCCGCCGAGCTGGGATTCCTGACGGCTGTTCCAAAGAACAGTACAAATGCATTCTCCAATCTCGATATGTCCTTAATAAGAGAGGGTAAAACCTATGTTGTGACAGGCTGCTGCACCGATATATGTGTATATCAGTTCGCCGTAACACTTAGGGCGTTTCTCAACGAGCACAATATTGATTCCGCGGTGATTGTGCCGGTAAACTATGTGGCTACATTTGACGCTCCCGGTCATGATGCGGAGTTTTTAAGTACAGTCTATCTATACGGCATGGCTTCAAACGGAATAAAGCTCTGCCGGCTGGAGGATAAATAAGTGCCTAAACCGGAAATAACGAGAAATCTCTCCATGCTCGTGGATTTTTACGAGCTTACCATGTCAAACGGTTATCTTGTAAATGGCATGTCCGACCACACCGCCGTTTACGATATGTTCTTCCGCACCATCCCCGACAATGCGGGCTTTGCTATCTTCGCAGGATTAGAGCAGCTCATTGACTACCTGGAGGGACTTAGCTTCACCGGGGAGGACATAGAGTTTCTGCGCAGCAAGGGCATATTTGATGAGCGATTTCTCAAATATCTCGAAAACTTCCGATTTAGCTGTGATATCTACTCTCTGGAAGAGGGTACACCCATATTCCCCAATGAGCCGGTCATCATCGTAAAGGGGCCTGTCATCGAGGCACAGCTCATTGAGACCATGGTGCTTCTGACTATAAATCATCAATCGCTGGTCACTACAAAGGCCAACCGTATTGTGCGGGCGGCTAGGGGTAAGGATGTGTTCGAGTTCGGTTCACGCCGTGCTCAGAGCTATGATGCCGCCATCTTTGGCGCACGTGCCGCATATATCGGCGGGTGTACCGGTACTGCCTGTGCCATAGCCGACCGCGACATGGGCGTTCCGGCACTGGGTACAATGGCGCACAGCTTTGTGCAGATGTTCGACAGCGAGTATGAGGCGTTTTTGGCATATGCAAAGCTATATCCGCACAAGTGTACGCTTTTAATCGACACCTACAATGTATTAGGTCAGGGGCTTCCCAATGCCATCCGTGTGTTTGACGAGGTACTAAAGCCCATGGGGGCACGTCCTGTCGGTGTGCGCATAGATTCGGGGGACATTGCATATCTCTCCAAAAAGATACGCGCTGTGCTAAACGCGGCGGGCTATCCGGACGTGAAGATAGTCGCCTCCAGCTCATTGGATGAATACATCATCCGCGACCTGTTTTTACAGGATGCAAAGGTTGATATATTTGGTGTGGGGGAGAACCTCATAACCTCAAAGTCTTCACCCGTGTTCGGAGGGGTGTATAAGCTGGTGGCTGTCGAGCGCGGCGGTGAGCTTATCCCCAAAATTAAGCTGTCCGAAACGGCGGAGAAGATTACGACCCCCGGATTTAAAGCATTTTACCGCCTGTTTGATAATGACACAAATGAAGCGGTTGCAGACTATATCACACTGCGCGGCGAGCAGGTGGACGTATCGAAAGGCATAACAATATTTGACCCGGACAGGACATGGAAGCGCAAGCTTTTGACGAATGTATACGAAAAACCCATGCTGCGCCAGATCTACAGTAAAGGCAAGCGGGTATATAAAAGTCCTAATCTTGAAGAAATACGAAAAAACTGCTTAGATTCGGTGGATCACCTGTGGGACGAGGTCAAGCGCTTCGAGAACCCCCATACCTACTATGTGGATCTCTCCCAGTCTCTGTGGGACAGCAAGCAGCGCCTGTTGCAGGGTATACGATGACTTTAAAAGGAATCACTTTAACCGGTGGTTCCTTTATAAATATAGCAAGATTTATCAATCCTCTAGCGGTGAAAAAGTATATGATAGGGATAGGGCGCGGAGTATGGACTATAAACAGCACATAGCCATTGCGGTGGAATATATGGAGGATAATCTCACGCAGGACATAAGCCTTTCGGACTGTGCCCGAGCGTGCGGTTACTCGGAGTACCACTTTTTGCGCATCTTCCGGGAGGTCACCGGACTTACCCCCGCCGACTACATAAGAAAGCGCCGTCTTACCGAAATAGCCAAGCGGATATGCGGAGAAGATGAGCATATCTCGGATTTAGCCTTTGCCTACGGCTTCAATTCAAAGGAAAACTTTATCCGCGCATTCAAGTCGGAGCACCACATCCTACCTACAGAGTATAGGCAAGCGCTCAACAGTCTAAAGCTGTATGAACGCTTCACGTCCATAAGTGTAACTCTTTCGGTCACGCCGGAGATATTAAACATAGACAGCTTTACTCTCACGGTCTACCGCAGTGACGAGCCGTACCCGCCCCATTTCTGGAACAGGTACAATGCCAGAAACCTGTCAAAGCGGCTATCCGGCGGCAGGACCTTTGCGGACTATGGTGTCAGCATATATAATTGTCATGAAAAACGACTTTATTACTACATAGGTATCCGCTCGGAGCAGGCTTCAGGAGATACTTCCGGAACAGACGACTTATTAGTAGACGGCGGATTGTACGCCGTGTTTCATACACCCAAAACCACCCACGAGAACTTTGTCAACACCATTCATCGCACCTGGCACTACATAAACGCCGTATGGCTGCCGGAGAGCAGATATGAATTTAACGGAAACAGCTCATTTGAAACGTATATCGAGGAAAGCCGCATGTTTTCCGAGAGTATATTTATACCCATTAAGGAGGTCAAAAAATGAAGCGGTTAGACATCTCTTTTGACGGCATCCACGACAGCACAGGGTATCTCTTCTCCTTTGCAAAATCACTGTCGGCGGCGGTAAAGCACAGTCCTTTTGCGGCGCTTTATGAGGACATAATAGCAACCAGCGGGTTTGCCTTTCGTATGTGGGTAAATGCCGAGCTATGCCCAAGTGCAATGAGCATATGGGCGTTCTCGCAGCAGAAGCCGTGGGTGGAGAACGGGGGGCTGACCTGCGGGTACATCGAACGCTTGTGGGGACAGGATGATATTGAGGAAGCGCGGCGCGAGGAAGCGGTACGCATGATAAAAACCTCCATTGACAGCGGAATTGCCGCTGTGGTATGGGATGTAGCCGTACCCGAATGGGGGCTAGCGGTAGGGTATGACGATGAGACGCAAAAGCTTCTTACCATGTCATTTAGCGGAGAACCGGGCGAGATGGACTATCAGAAGCTTGGTAAAAATGAGATTCCGATTCTCAATGTGCTGACAATAACCGGTAAAACGGACAAAACTGATTCCGATATAATCTCCGGCACGCTTGCCATCGCCAAAAAGCACCTGACCGGCGGTGAGTGGACGGACAACGCAAAGGGACTAGCGGCGTATACAGAGCTTACTAGATTTTTTGAGATGGATAATCTCGATTACTGTACCGGCTGGACTATGGAGTACTGCCTAGGTACATATGCGGCGCTTAAATGGTATGCCTGGAAATATCTTGAGAAATGCGGACTGACAGAGCTTGCAGGTCTTTATAAGACAGTGTATGAGTGCTGGCAGGCAGCCTTTGACCTAAAAAAGACGAAGGACCTAACCGCACCGGAGAACCGCGATGAGATAGCAAGGCTTCTAAAGACTGCCGAACAAAGCGAGAGACAAGCCGTAGAAATTATGTGATAAGATACATCTTCTGCATGTAGACTAAAAATATTGACAAACTAAATCACGGTAGGGTATACTTTATTTATACTTATTAGAGGTGACTATACCGTGAATGAGGCAGTAAAGCGTTTACAAAAGCTGCGTGAGGATATAAACTATCACACAAGGCTTTATCATCTTGAAAATAACCCGCAGATAAGCGACTATGAGTTTGACGCGCTCATGAACGAGCTTAAATCGCTTGAAGCTGCGCACCCGGAGCTTATAACCCCCGACTCCCCCACCATGCGTGTAGGCGGCGATGTGTCCGCCCTTTTCACCGAGGTGACACACGCCGTACCCATGGGCAGCTTGCAGGATGTGTTTGGTATCCCGGAGGTTTTAGACTTTGACAGGCGTGTGAGCGCAGCTGTGAAGCCTATTTATGTAGTAGAACCAAAGATAGACGGACTGTCGGTCTGCCTGACCTACGAGAACGGTGCCTTAGTCCGAGGGGCTACACGCGGGGACGGGCTTACGGGCGAGGATATCACCGCCAATCTGCACACAATACAGAGCGTCCCGAAGAGGCTGCCGCGCCCTGTCACGCTGTCAGTGAGAGGGGAGGTATACATGCCGAGAGCGGGGTTTATGCGCCTTGTCTCGCAGATGGAAAACGCGGGGGAAACGCCGTTTAAGAATCCGCGCAATGCCGCCGCCGGTTCACTGCGTCAGAAAAACCCGGAGGTCACGGCTACGCGCCCTCTGGATATATTTGTGTTTAACATCCAGACAGCGGACGAAATGCCGGAGGCTCATCATGAGTCGATTGAGCTTATGCGGGAACTGGGATTTAATGTCATCCCCTTTTATAAGCTGTGCCGCTCGATTGATGAGGTCACCGCCGAGATAGAGCGTATTGGGGAGCTTCGCGGCTCTCTTCCTTATGACATAGACGGTGCTGTCGTGAAGCTTAATAGCCTTGCGTACAGGGAGGTGCTGGGCAGTACCTCCAAGTTCCCGCGCTGGGCTGTGGCGTATAAGTACCCGCCGGAGGAGAAGGAGACCACACTCCTTGACATTGAGGTAAAGGTCGGGCGTACAGGGGCACTCACCCCTACAGCCGTCTTTGAGCCCATACTCCTGTCGGGCACTACCGTGTCCCGCGCAGTACTGCACAACGAGGACTTCATCAAGGAAAAGGGTATTGCCATAGGTGACCGCGTCATAGTACGCAAGGCGGGAGAGATTATTCCCGAGGTGGTAGCGGTTTCTAGCCACAGCGGGAACAGTACGTTTACGCTACCCGACACCTGTCCGTCCTGCAAAGAGCCTACACAGAGAAGAGAGGGCGAAGCGGCGCACTACTGTAACAATCCGCGCTGCCCGGCACAGCTTACGAGAACGCTAATTCACTTTGTGTCCCGCGATGCAATGGACATAGAGGGACTGGGCGAAAAGGTCATTATACTGCTGGAGCAAAACGGACTGGTTCACTCGCCGGACGATCTATATTACCTTAAAAAAGAGGATATTGCCGCACTGGAGCGCATGGGTGACAAGAGTGCAGACAACATAACAGCTGCCATTGAGCGCTCTAAAGGCAATGACCTTTACAGGCTTATCTTTGCCTTTGGTATACGCAATGTGGGGCTTGCGGGAGCAAAGCTTCTGGCTGGACGTTTCGGTTCGCTGGATGCTTTAATGGCAGCGAGTGCGGACGAGATAGCCTTGATTGAGGGGTTCGGCGGAGTAATGGCTCAGAGCACGGCGGACTTTTTCTCGTCTCATGAGACGCGGCGCATGATAGAGCGGCTTCGCGAGTGCGGTGTTAACATGACCTCTCTCTCTTCTTCTTCTGCAAAGGATACGCTGGTGGGGCAAACCTTTGTGCTCACCGGTACACTCCCAACGCTTACACGAAACGAGGCGGCGGCGCTCATTGAGCAGAACGGCGGCAAGGTATCGGGCAGTGTGTCCAAAAAGACGAGCTTTGTTGTGGCGGGAGAGGACGCAGGCAGCAAGCTCATAAAAGCAAACGAGCTGGGTGTACGCGTGTTAAACGAACAGGAGCTGCTTATGCTTATAAAAGGGGAACTAGATGGATAGCAGAGACAGGATAGCAGAGATATTTAATGAACAGTTCATATTCGGAGTGCTCAGTGATCCTAAGGACAAGGGCGCTCCAAAGGTGCAGGTTTCTCCATTTGATAAGGGCGGTGAGCTGTTTTTTCAGTTTACGCATGTATACCCCAAAAAGGTGCTGCACGAGAACCATTCGGCAGTGGAGGCAGGTGGGCATCTGACCGCTCTTTTGGGTGTGTACAGGCAGTGTATGCTTTATACGGCGGAAGCGGACTATCATATATTGTGCTTCGGGAAGCTTAAAATTAAGAAGAGCCCGCCCACAAAAAAGCCCGCCGCTCTCACCCATGACAAGCAAAAGTCCTACATCCTGTCGCCCGACGGCGGTTATGAGTTTTTAAAGCTTCTGGATATTATGGACGGCAATGGCAGGGTAAAGCCCTCGCGTTATGACAAGTTCCGGCAGATTAATAAGTTTTTGGAGCTTCTGTCGGCAGACCTTAAAACACTCTCCCCCAAAACGGCATTTAGGGTGGTGGATTTTGCCTGCGGAAAGGCATATCTGACCTTTTCTCTCTATTATTATCTAAAATTTATTCTAAATGTAGACGTGACAATGACCGGACTTGACATAAAAGAGGATGTCATAGCATATTGCAATGATACGGCTCAAAGGCTTAACTTTTCGGGTCTTAGCTTTCAAAACGAGACCATATCCTCATATAAGGGCGGCGCGGACATGGTGGTTGCTCTTCATGCCTGTGATACAGCCACGGACGACTGTATAGTAAAATCACTTGACATGAAAGCACGGTACATATTTTTAGCTCCCTGCTGTCAGCACGAGTTTTTCCCGCAGATAGAAACGAAAAGCCCCGCGTTAAGGGAGATATTGCGGCATGGGGTGTTAAAGGAACGGTTCTCCGCCCTGTTTACCGATGCCATGCGGGGAAGGCTTCTCGAAGCCTACGGCTACAGCGTGGGTATAATGGAGTTTATCGACATGGAGCACACACCAAAAAATCTCATGATAAAAGCGGTGAGAACCTCCGCTCCCGATAAGCGGGAGATAGACGCACTGTCGTCATTGTACAGAGAGATGGGAATAGAGCCATATATTATTGATAGGTTAACAGATATTTCATAGTTTATCCGCGATAAATTAACATATTTCCGATATACTATAGACATTGGCAATAGTGTTTGAGATTTTGAGAGCGACACGATATGCGAGGGCATATTGGTGTTGCTCTTTTTTTGTGGAGGAATATTATGGATTACGATGTGGTGATAATAGGCGCAGGGATTGTGGGGTGTGCCCTGGCGCACAAGCTCTCCCGTTATGATGTATCCATCTGCGTTCTAGAGCGGGATGAGGATGTCTGTAACGGCTCGACTAAGGCAAACAGTGCGATAGTTCATGCGGGATATGACCCTCCTCCCTTTTCCCTTATGGCGCGGCTCAACACCCGCGGCAACGAGCTGACCGGCTCCATGTGTGCGTCCTATAAGGTGCCGTTTGCCCGAATTGGCGCATTGGTGCTGGCGTTTGACGATAACGACCTTGTACATATTAAGAAGCTCTACGAGCGCGGGCGGCAAAATGGGGTTACAGGTCTGGAGCTTTGGAATCCAGCGGATATAAGACATAACGAGCCTAATGTAAACTCCGATGCGTTGGGGGCGTTGTACGCCAAGACCAGCGGCATAGTCGAGACCTGGGGGTTTGGAGCAGCGCTCATGGAGGATGCCGTGATAAACGGTGTGACCCTGAAGCTAAAAAGCGGGGTTACAGGCATATCACGCACCGAACAGGGCTTTTCGGTGCACACTGGCAGTGAGACCATAGAGGCCGGATGTGTCATAAACGCCGCCGGTACAGCCTCGGGAGAGGTGTCGGACATGGTAATACCGCCCTACTTTAACATCATACATAACAAGGGACAGTACTATGTCCTCGACAAGTCCCAGGGTAGCTTTACCAAGCGCACACTGTTCCAATGTCCCACAAAGCACGGTAAAGGGGTGCTTATTTCTCCGACAGTACACGGCAATCTCCTGGTGGGTCCCGATGCTTCTGATATAAGAAGCGAACGCGACCGCTCGACCTCGGCGGAGGGGTTATCCTATGTGTTGGAGACGGCGAGGCGCACAGCAAAAAATGTGCCGATTCATGACACCATCCGCACGTTCGCGGGGGTGCGCGCCAACTCCGACAGAGACGATTTCATCATAGACGAACCGGTACACGGCTTTGTCAACGTAGCGGGTATAAAGTCACCGGGACTGACCTGTGCCCCCGCCATAGCCGAATATGTCACCGAGATAGTGGGTCAGCGCATGACACTCACAGAGAAGAAGCAGCTTGTTCCCTATGTTCCCCGCCCGGTGTGGAGGGAGCTTACTGTATCCGAAAAGAATGATTTAATTAGGCAAAACCCGCTGTATGGGCGTGTGGTGTGCCGCTGTGAGACGGTCACACAGGGCGAGATAGAGGACTGTCTCTGCTCGGCTGTCCCGGCGTTGTCGGCGGATGTGGTCAAGCGGCGTACCCGCGCCGGAATGGGGCGCTGTCAGGGTGGATTCTGCTATCCCCGCATACTCGGCATTCTCGAAAGGGGGGAGCGTTCATGAACACACACTACGACATAATCATCATTGGCGGCGGTCCTGCGGGTATGGGTGCGGCTTTGGGAGCATACGAGGCGGGAGCACGAAGCATCCTCATTTTAGAGCGCGACACCAAGCTGGGTGGTATATTAGGGCAGTGCATCCACGCCGGATTCGGGCTTGATTATTTCAAGGAGGAGCTGACAGGTCCTGAATATGCCCTTAGGTTTATTGAGCTTTTAAAGGACACCGATATAGCTGTAAAGCTGGATACAATGGTGCTTGGTTTAACTCCGGGGGAACAGCACCACACCGTCACCGCTGTGAATCCGCAGGACGGATATATGGAGCTTCGCGCACGTGCCGTAGTGCTTGCCATGGGCTGCCGTGAGCGTACACGCGGTGCGCTGCGCATTCCGGGCACACGTCCTGAGGGGGTGCTCACGGCGGGGACAGCACAGCGGCTTATTAATCTGGACGGACGCAGCGTGGGTAAACGCGCAGTTATTTTAGGTTCGGGGGATATCGGGCTTATAATGGCACGGCGGCTGACGTTAGAGGGAGCAAAGGTACTGGCGGTACTGGAACTCATGCCCTATTCCAACGGATTGACCCGCAACCTTGTGCAGTGTCTGGACGATTTCGGCATACCGCTATATCTGAGCCACACGGTCACGAATATTGAGGGCTTTCCGCGCCTTTCCCGCGTCACCGCATCACGTGTGGACGAGCAGAAACGTCCTATACCGGGCAGTGAGATTACGTTTGACTGTGACACACTGCTTCTGTCGGTGGGGCTTATTCCGGAAAACGAGCTGACACGCGGGGCTAAAATCGGGCTTGACCCCAAAACCGGCGGTGCATTCGTCTATGAGGACATGCAGACGACAACACCCGGTATATTTGCCTGCGGCAATGTGCTAAAGGTGCACGATTTAGCGGATTTTGTGACAAGGGAGGCCTATACAGCCGGTAAGGGTGCGGCGGACTATGTGCGAAGCGGGAACACCAACCAGAATAAGTGCATTAAGCTTGTAAACGGCGACGGTATAGGGTATGTATCACCGCAGTACATAAAAAAGACCGACCAACCTGTGACAATCAGCTTCCGCGTGACCCGCCCCTGCTACGATAGGGAGCTTGTACTCTCGTCCGGCGGCAGTGAGCTTCTTGTAAAGGCAAAGGAATACATGCTGCCCGCCGAGATGGAGCGGCTTATAATACCGCCCAAACTCCTTAATCAGGCAGGAGATACAATAGAGCTTACGGTAAGGGAGGATAAGTAAGAAATATGAATGAGATAATCTGCACACTCTGCCCCCGCGGCTGCCGCATGAGCGTTAACGCACAGGCGGGTACAGTCTCGGGCAACCGCTGTAACAGGGGCAGGGCATACGGGCTTGCGGAGGCGGTAAATCCCGTCCGCACAGTCACCTCCAGCGTGAGGCTGGCGGGCGGGGGGAGACTGCCGGTCAAGACCTCTGCACCCATTCCACGGTCGGAGATATTTCGGCTCATGGATGTCATTCATGGCATAAATGTAAGCCCGCCCATAAAGGCAGGCTGTGTGATAATCACGGATGTGCTGGGTATGGGGGTTGATTTGGTGGCTACCGATTGTGCGTATTCCGTCACATGTCGAGATTGATTCCCTTTGTGGCAGGATTATTTATTATATTCCCCTTTATATCAAAGCGCGAGCCGTGACAGGGACATTCCCATGTCTTTTCATCCGGGTTAAAGTCGAGCTGACAACCCAGATGGGGGCATTTTGCCGATACCATGTGAACCTCACCGCTCTCGTCTACGTACACACCGAGCTTTTCTCCATCGTACTCCACAAGACCGCCGTGTCCGGGGTTTATGTGGCTGATGTGTTCTTTGGGCATGTCGAAAAACCGTTTGGACAGTCCGCTTACAGCGTGAGCGGTGTCGTTCATAAAGCTTTTAACATTCTTAATAGCGAATCTGTCGGGGGAGAACACCTCGGCATTTTCATTTATACGCCCATTCATGAGGTCACACAACAGCATAGCGGATACCATCGAGCTTGTCATGCCCCATTTGTTAAAGCCTGTGGCAACATAGATGTTCTCACTGGAGATGCTGTATCGTCCGATGTACGGTATATCGTCCATACTCATGCAGTCCTGCGCCGACCAGGAGTACAGCTCGGACGCACCGGGGTAGAGCCTCGCCGCCTCCTTACGCAGCTTCTCGTACTGCCCGCCGGAGGAGTTCTCGCCTGTACGGTGACCGCCGCCGCCTATTATTGTCATATCCTTGTACCCGCGAAAGCTGAGACCGTCCGGATTTTCGTCAATATACATGCCGTCCAGAATGTCTCCGGTCTTGACAGCCAGAGCGTATGAGCGTGCTTGATGCATACGCATAAAATAGAAGCCCGGTGTGTTGATAAACGGAAAGTGCGTCGCCACAACGAGCTGTTTTGCGCGGATTATCCCTCTGTCGGTCTTTACCGTACCGTCCTCGATGCCAAGTACTGTCGTGTCCTCGAATATGTCTATCTCACGAGCCAATGCCGCAAGATATAAAAGCGGATTAAACTGAGCTTGATTTTCGTATCGGATAGCCGCTTTTATGTCAAATGGCAGTGTAGTGCGGGTGGTATATGCCGTGTCAAGACCCAGACGCTGCGTGAGCTTCACCTCATCCTCGATGCACTTGTGGTCGCGCATGGAGTAGACATAGTTGGGCTTACGTTCGAGCACACAGTCAATTTTAAGCTCGTTTACAATGTCAAAATACTGCTCTATGGCAAGGGTGTTTGCTCGTGCGTATTGTTTTGCCTTGTCCTCATCTGCATGTTCGGCGAGCTTTTTATATATAAGTGTATGTCCGGCGGTGATTTTTGCCGTCGTGTTCTTTGTCATACCACCGCCTACCCTGTCTTTTTCCACGACGATGACCCTTGCACCCTCCTTTTTCAGAAGACATGCAATGTTCATGCCCGCAATCCCCGCTCCCGCCACTACGACATCAGCCGTAATATCGCGCTGCATAAAGCGGTTTTGCTTGTCTATATGAGCTTCGTCACTCCATACCGATTTCATCTTTTATGCTCCTTTTTTATTACTACTATAAGTGTTTGTTTAAAAATGACAATCATACAAGGAATTTGTAATTTTCCGCTTTTATTAAAACTATTCCGTTTTATTGCACAAAATGGAAATTGATTTTGATAACAAATTTACAAATATCCAAAGATAATTAAAGAAACTGGTCTTTATCTATGATATACTAAGGTCACAAACTAACAGATAAAAGGCGGGGTTATATAATGAATTCAATGGAGCGTGTGGTTGCTACACTGCAAAGAAAAGGTGCGGACAGAACTCCTGTATATCCGATTCTGTCGGGTATATCAAGAAAGCTTACAGGCGCCACCTATAAGGATTGGGCAACAAACGCAGATATATGTGCTGATTCTCTATACAAGAGCGTAAAAGAGTTTGATTTAGACACGGTTGTTACCCTCATTGACCTGTCGGTGGAGTGCGATGCTTGGGGACAGAAGCTCGTCTTCCCGGAGAATGATG
>CAYSTR010000019.1:0-14529 GCA_964433745.1 uncultured Oscillospiraceae bacterium
CCCCCTCTATGAATCCCTCATCAACCTGACACAGGGTGTTCCCGGTATTGTCTAAACCCGAGCAGTAAAGATCATCTGAAACGATAAAGACAGATTGGCCGGTTTCTTTGTCAAAGCTTTCAGCCTTTATTAACCCCATCTTGAACTCTGAGAGCTTATCCGCAAGCTGTTTCATAAATTCTTCATATGGAAGCTTCTTATCTAAGAGCTCCTTTACAAATGCCGCTCCCGCCAGTAATCCTGTATTTTTTAAAACAAGCGTCATCTCGCCGTCTCCGTAGCGATCAGAAAGCGTCTTTTTTAGTGAAAACAAAAACAGCCGGTAGACTATTACAGGCATCTCCTCCCCTATGCTTTTTCTGCCAGACTTAATATCCCCAAGCTCAGAGAAGCTTAATGCATCAACGGATATATCTCTTTTCCTTACAACAGGCTTATCGGTATTAAAGTCGTCAGCCGGTAATGGCTTTGCATAGTAGTAGCCTTGAACCACGTCACAGCCGACCTCTCTTAAAAAATCGATATGATCCTGTGACTCCACACCCTCTGCGACTGTATTTATGCCCAGCCTTTTTGCCATCTGGACGACACTCTCTATGACGATTTTTGCACGTGACTTATACCTGTTGTTACTAAAGAATGCACGGTCTACCTTGATAACATCCACCGGAAGATTTTTTAAAAGCCCCAGTGACGAGTAGCCCGTTCCGAAATCGTCCATCGAGAGGGTAAATCCGTACTGATGAAGCTTATCCAGAACATTGTGCAGAGCCTCCTCATTGTCAAACATTGTATTCTCGGTCAGCTCCAGCTCAATATATTTCTTGGGTATCTTATAGCGGCTTACCAGTTCATCTACCTCGGAAACAAAGTTCTCGTTTTTAAGGTGAAGTCTAGAGAAGTTTATAGATACCGTAACCGGGGTTTTCCCATCGTCCAGCCATCCCTTAATAATACGGCAGACCTTATCTAGCATATACATATCAAGCTTCGTGACAAATCCGTTTTTCTCAAACAGCGGAATGAATTCGCCGGGATATGCGATAATCTGTCCGTCACGCTGCCAGCGGACAAGCGCCTCCGCTCCAGCTATATGCTCTGTGTCAAGGGCATATTTGGGTTGGAGATATACGACAAACTCTTCGTTAATAATCGCCTGCTCCATCTTGCCCTCAATCTCGGTCTCGGCTATAATACGCGCCTTTAGCTGTTCATCATAATCGTATATATCGGTGTTGCGGTTTTCTTTCGCCAGCCGGTGAGCAAAGTTTACCTTTTCGAGAATTTTATTTATGTCATTCTCACCCTTGGGAATTATATAACGTCCGAACCGAAAATCTATCTTGTAATCGATAATAGCGGATACAGATTGTTTGAATGCTTCTATGGCCGCCTGCCGCCTCTTTTCCATGTCCTCCAGTGAATGATAATTGCCAAGCAGTATAAACGTATCCGAGTTAACTCGCGAAAACACCGTATAATGCTCGTTTAAGACTGACCTTGTGATGTCTGTAATCATTTTCAGAACGGTGTCTCCTGTATCGAAGCCATACATCTCATTGAGCATCTTAAACTGATAAATATCAAACTTCATTATCATGAACTGCTGTGATGTATTCGTTTTTAAAACAATGTCCGCATCAAGCTTAAATCGTGTCAGATTGGGCAGTCCTGTCAAATCGTCCACATACGCAGCTTTATAAAGAACCTTTTCATATTTTTTATGGTTAAACGCATAAAAAGCCAAAAATAATATAAACATCAAAGCAATACCTGCCGCTAGAATCATGGCGTTTTGTGTTATTAAAAGTGCGTCTGATGATATTATCTCCTGCGGTACTACCGATACAATATACCAATCGTTTATTCCTGTAGGTAAATAATGCAAAAGCCTTGTAATACCTTTATAGCTATAGATTGAGTGCCCGCCATAACCATTTTTTATGTTATTTAAAATGTCTTCTAGATTATCGTTTTTTATAAAAACTGCTTGCTCGGCGGCGGATAAAATATTGTCAAATTCATCTGCTGCGACATCAGAGCGAGCCACAAGCTGCCCCTCGGTATTGCAAAGATAGGCATATCCCTCACTGTTATAGGAGGTCGAGAACATTTTTCCCAGAAGAGCAGTATCGTACACACCTATAAGTACCGCCTTCACCTTGTTGTCCCGCACAACCGGTGTCGAAAAAACCACATCCTGCTTTTCATCAAATACCGCAGTCATGGGTTGAGAGAGAAACGTCTCACCATCACGTGCCCGATTGAAGTATTCGGTATCCGATATATCCATCACCCTGCCGTCACTTACAAGCGCCTGTCCCGCCGTGTCCGCCAGAATTAAAAGACTAAATCCGCTGTCCTCATTTATAAAGCTTAAAAACTTAGATACCGTCTCCATATCAGCTTCGGCTACCAGATTTTTTGTATCGGATATGACCTTTGAAATGGTTTTTATGACGGAGAACCGTTCATTGATTGCAGCGTTTATGGTGTAGTTCTGTTGATTTATTATCTCCCCCAGTGTATGACATGCGCTCTCCGCCAGATTATTTTCCAGTGACTTGTTATAGATAAAAAGCCCGCCGATAACAAGTGTAATAATAGTAATCAAGCTAAGAACAGTCTTTACACTAATATATCTACTCATAGCTGTCCCCTTTTTCATCAGATTTCCTTATACTGGCAAGTATCTGTCTGATGACTATATGAAGATGCCGCCGCACCTTATCAATCTCATCCTTATTTCCATCAAAGCCTGTAAAAAACATATCATAATAACTGCCGCGAACCAGCTTTAATATCAGCTCTCCCGCATCATTTATATCATCACAGAGTATAGTTACGGTGTTATCCTTTAGGCCCTTTGTCAGTGCCTCGTTTAACCGCTGTCTTGTTTTTTCATCATATTTAATATACATCGAACGTGTCTCGGCGGGAAGTCTTAACCGTGCAATATATGCCTTGTATTCCCAATATAAAACCAGCCTCGCAGGAGCCATGTCGATAGCATCAAGATAAAAGCAAAGCATCCGTTCAATCTGTTCATATCCTGTGAGCATATCATATTTGTCACCAAGCACCCGGTTTAACAGCTTATCATCCCAATCGTTCATAGCTGCTGTAAGCACAGCCAATGCGATCTCGGACTTGGAGGGAAAGTAATTATATATGGAAATTTTACTCATTCTGGCTCTTTTTGCAATATCCTCTATAGTCGTACCCTCGACACCATTTTCATAAAAAAGCTCAATAGCTGTATTAATAATTAGTTTTTCATTATATTCCTTTATACGTTGGTTTTGCTTAGGCAAAATACCACCTCTAACTAACTTCAAAAAATTGGGGCTTACAGTTAATTATCTCATAAACAAAAAGATTAATCAATAGTTTTTTACTTTTTTCATGTTATAACATGAAAAAGCCCCGAAATACCGCAAAAAACGGTTTCGGGGCATCCTTTTTAGCAAAGTCTATACTAACTGGGTAATGCGTCCGTTGTTCTCTGCCGAAATTATCTCGGACAGCACCATACGGATAGTATTCATGGAATCCTCCGGAGGATTTACTGTAACAGGCTTATTATTTATTATGCAGTCTGCAAAGAAGAGGGTCTCTTTATAGTACGCATTATCCTTATCGTATTCGGGATAGGTAATATTACCGTCTGCATCGCCTACTATAAGCTTACTGCCGTCATAGCTTACACTGCCGCGTTCAAAGTTTACGCGGAATGTCATGCTAAACGGATCATTGTGCATTGTCCAGTCGTTCTGGGTGTTGATGACCTTATTGTCATCATAGAAATAGTGCGTGGATACGGTGTCAAAGTTGCTGCCTTTAATAAGTATTTTTCCCAGCGTGGATACCGCCTTGGGAAGCCCCAGAGTAAAGTTTACCGTATCAACGTCATGCACATGCTGATCGAGTATTGCACCGCCGCCGCACTCTTTTTTTTGCAGCCAGTTCTCAAACGACCACATGGGTGTACTGCCGCCGCGCCAGAAGTATCCGCTGACCATCTCACCAAACGTCTTTTCATCAACATACTTTTTAAGCTCGGTATACTCACCCCAGAATCTAAGACAGTGACCTATCATAAGCTTTTTACCGCTTTTATAAGAGGCATCCAGCATAGCCTGACACTCCTCCAACGACGGAGCCATGGGTTTTTCACACAAGACATTAACACCGGCATTTAGTGCTTTAACCGTCATAGAGCTGTGAAGATAGGTAGGCAGAGCCAGCGTAACCATATCAAGCTGCTCATTTTTAAGCATCTCATCAATGTCGGTATAGAGATTAAAGCTGTCAAAATTAAAGTCCGTACCACCGACATCGCTTAAATTAAAATCTACCTTATAGTTTTGAAAACGCTTTTCATCCACATCGCACAGTGCAACCAGACGAACAGGAGCATTCTCCTTGATCATACGTATGTAGTTTTGCAGATGTCCGCGCCCCATAGCGCCGACCCCGACAAGTCCTGCTTTTAACATATCTGTCTCCCCTTTATTACAATTCGTTTCATCCCGCCATAATTATATCGTACAAATATTTACATGTCAAGGGAAAAAAAAGCTGTGTTAAATTTTTATGTGTTGTCAAATGATATAAACCATTAGCAAAAAAGCATCTTGCCTAAGAATACTGATAAAGAAAGAGAGATAGCGTCACAAACGATGCTATCTCTTTCTTTATTACATATGTATTATCTTTTTTTGATCAGCCGATTCACGCGCCGTAAGCGCAGCCCGGGTCGCATAGAGTGAACCCTCTGTACTATTTACCGTATCCCTGTCGCCATTTACCGCCCGGATAAAATCCTCGAAAATGAGCGGCGGTTCTGCCAGCGGCTGTTCCTCCTGTCCGTCTGTACTGCCGTTTGTAAGATATACCTTCTTACCTCTCACCTCGATTATACCATCCGTTCCGACGATTCTTGCATAATCGTCATCATGGGTCTTAGACGAAGCAGGACGGCAATAATCAATATTAGCATGGGCAAGCACATCGTTAGTCATCTCGAACATACACACGGCGGTGGTTTCAAGATCTCCGTTATCGCTGTTGCAGGCACTACTGTGACGAGCGTCCACCGAGAGAAATCTCTCGCCCGACAGCCATGTTATCCAGTCTATAGCATGAATACCCACCCATGGGATGAGACCGCCGAACGTCTCACGGTTTTTAAAGAAATCGGCTCGCTTTCCCAGCTTATAGGATTTTTGCGTGTTCACCATCCTGATTTTACCAATAGTACCCGCTTCTATAAGCTTTTTCGCCGTATAAAACCACGCATCGTAACGTGTTATCATCATAGACCAGAACAATGCAGTGCTCTTTTCTATACATTTGCAAAGCAGGGAGAAATCCTCCTCTGTTGTCGCCGCGGGTTTATCAGAAAACACGTGTATTCCCCGCTCCAGAGCATACACCGATATGCCAGCGTGATCGCAAAAACGGCTGTCCACCACGAGAATATCGGGTTTTTCCTCTTCTATCATCGTCTTATAGCTGTCGTATTCGCGGGCGGTGATACCAAGCCTTTCCATATGAGCCGTAAGCCCTGACATGGACTCACCGTCATAGCTTTTAGAATAAGCACACACCTTTATGTCCGGTAGCCGCGGCAGTGCATGAAACACCGCACCTCCGTGACCGCAGCTTCCGACAAAGCATAACTTCATTAGTAATCCCCTTTCAATGCTATAAAAATAATTTTCCGGTAAACTCATTGTACCCGGTTACAGGTATATTCTCCGGTGTATAAGCCCAGCTGACACCCAGCTCATGGGGGAACTGCTCTTTTTCAAAGCAGGTCTTGCACACCTCAAAAAGACCTTTAACAAAGCTTCCGGGATTATCCGTTGTCCTGAAGATAATATCCGCCGGAAAATCATGTATCGGTGCATAATCGAACACAGCATTAACCGTGGAAGTGTAGGGTGTAACCGTGTCAATGCTGCAAAACGTCGGGGTATGGTTCTCTATACAGTCGAGCATTGAGACTATCTTTGCGGCATGTTGCGATAGCCCGTCGGGATTTCCGTAGTCGGCTGTTTCGCCGGAGTTATACCGCACGGTCAGTATGTTATCTTCTCTGCCGTCCATGTTTAAGCTCACGGTGGCATGTTCAAATATATACTGCAGATGAACATTTTCATTTATCTCGGCTGAATGAGTGGCGACAAAGGTAAACCGCACCCCGTCCCCTAAAGTACCGCTTATAAATGAGGTGTCGCAGCTCTCAATGTCCTTTGCGCGGTACAGAGAGGCGAAAACAGATTTAGGCATTGCCGCAGAGAACATATCATCGCCTAAAAGGAACATGGTGTTATGAAGATAGTGAGCCGTCGCATTAGTGAAAACCGAGTCCAGAAGCCATCTTCCATCCTTATCCCTTAAAAGACCGCCCCAACCTCTGCCCTTGTAATAGCTGTCAAAACGCTGCCACGAAATTAACGACTTCATGGACAGAGGTCTTCCCAGCTTGCCGTCCAGAATATCCTTTTTCAGCCGCCGCATGACATCACAGTGCGACCATTGAAAGCCCACACCTAAAAGCTTGCCGCTTTTTTCCTGTTCCGCTCTAAGCTCCGCAAGCTCCTGAACCAGCGGTACAAGCGGTTTTTCGCACAGCACATGGGAGCCGTTCCTAAGCGCTTTAATAATCTGCTCCTTGTGCAGAAAAACAGGCGAATTAATAATCGTAAGCTCCGCTTTATGCCGAGCAAAGAATTCATCCATATCCTTATAAATGGGTATGTTTCGGGAGACAAGCCAATCGTAGCGCTCGGATTTCTCTGCGAATGGATCAACCACTCCCTCAAATTTATATCTCCCCGCATCCACGCATTCCTCTAAAAACCGCAGTGTCTGTGCTCCATAACCGCCAACACCCACAACTAAAAGCTTTGTTTGCATATTCTTTCCTCCATAATTTAGTTAAAAAAGTCAACAAATCAAATGAATTGCACTTGACTATAAAAACAATCTTCATTACAATAGATAAAAACCTGAAAGGACGAATAATAAATGAAATATCTATCTACAGACGGCTGCGAAGCAAGGAGAAGCCGATTCAACAAAGCATATCTTCCGGTTATATTAAGCGGGGAGTTTGACGATAAGATAGACCCGCGTTCTGCCGTGTGGAGCTGTCTTAGCCTGTTAAAAGAGGGACTACGAACAGAAGCTAACAATCTTCTTCGCAATGTTAAGCTTAAACACTGCCACTTTATGCCCATGCAGCTCACAGAGATTCTCTGCACTTATGAAAATATGCTGGATGAGGATGTAAAGAAAAGGCCGAGGAGTACGTAATAAACGCTCTAGAGGGACTGTCCCAAGACAGGATTCACCTTGAAATGTATAACGATAACTTTGCGTCCATGGCAATATATTCACTGCTTGTCGCGGGTGAGCGTTTTGGGATTACCAAATACTTTGAGATAGGTAAGGAGAAGCTTTTAGACGCATGTGACTATTTTGCTCGCTGCGGTGTTCTCACCGAGCATTGCAGCCCGACCTACACACCCGTTAACCTTATAGCATATGCACAGATAGCAAACCATATTAAAGATGCTAAAATTAAGGAAATAGCTTTGAAATGTGAGGAGCGCATATGGATTGAAATAGCAATTCATTATCATCCCTCCACCAGAATGGCAGGGCCCTCCGCACGATCGTACAGTATCGGCAGTATGGGACATACCCACAATATCGATTCGCTTCTGTGGACTGTGTTCGGCGACAGAATACTTATAAATCCCATGAACGACTGGTTTCCGATGAGAGAGAATCTACAGTTTCATCATTCTCTGGAGCTTCTGGAGTACCCCAACAGCGGGTGGCTTATTAATGCAGAATACCATTGCCCCGAATACATATATGATCTGATGTTCAATAAAAAGCTTCCGTACGAGGCTCTTTGTATCACAGAATGTATCCCCTCTAACGCCCTCGCGGACACAGGCACTGAGATGGAGCGTTTAGACTATGCCGGTCACAGATCATCCATCTACACCTATATCACCGAGCAGTACGCTATGGGCACTGCGGAAAATTCATTCCACAGCGGTTCAATAAGTGACAGCTTCCACATCACATACAAACACGCAGACAAACCGGCAAGCATCGAGGACATGGGCACTATCTACACCAAATACGCATTCAACGATCACCTGCCCGGTCAGAGAAACACATACACCGCATACGGCAATGTGGGGATGGATGGATATAGGGACGAGGGACGCAAGCACGGCTTACAGAACAAGAATATCTCTATGGTCGCATACAGACCTCTGCATATTGATAAGGACAAGGTATCCTGTGCGCGTCTCATGATTCTTATCCCCTGTCATTTCAATAAGAACATCGACATCCGCGTAGGAAACGAAATGGTGACCGGCTTCTCCTATGAATCGGCTTCTCTAGAGACGGTCTATGTCCGCGCTCACAAGAGCTTTTTTGCGTTTATTCCGGTTGCCGCCACCAATCTTGGCAGGGACATTGCCCTCTCGGTTGAGATTATTAATCAGCACATTGCCATCTCTTTCTACAACTACAGGGGTGAGGAGAGGGCATTTACCGTAAAGGAGCTGCGCGACACTCTAGCCGGATTTGCCTGTATCGCAGGCGAGGACTTCGATTCCCTGGACAGCTTCGCAGCATATGCAGATAAGGGACGCTTTGTCGAGGACAGAAACGAATATTCCGAGGAGGGCTGTCTGCGCCGTATGAAGTTTATCCACGAAAATGAGGAGCTTCGTATGCTCATTAGCCAGGTCGCAGACGGGGTTCTGGTCTCGACCGTCAACAAACAGCCGCGTGGTCTTAACATCCTAAAAGCAGACGGTTTAGATGGAATAGATATTCCTTTTCTATGCAAATAGCTTTTGAAGATTGCCGCCTTCTATCTTATTGACATCCTCCTCTGAAAGTCCAGAGAAGTGAAGCTTTACAAGCTGGGGCTCGGGGTATTGCGTGGGCATTGCCGTTCCCAATACCACCGAGTCTGCTCCGGCGGCGGACAAAAGAGCTTGAAAGGTACGATGAAATGAAAAATTATCCAGCCGTGAGAAATCATAGAAAAGCTTTCCTGTGCGGGAGGCTTTTTTAGGTTCTAAAAGCTTTGCAAGCTCCGCTGTGTTGGCGGAGCATATGATAAAGTCCGTTTCGCCGCACAGGGAAACTATTCTTTCGATATCCTTTATAGATAAATTCTCTGCGGCATCCAGCCAATGTCTGCCTCTTATATCTGTCATACGTGCGGATATACGGACAGGCTTCTTTTTTTGCGCCGCCAGCTCTAAAAGCCTTTTCAGCTCCTTGCAGTCCGCATTATAGTTGTGATAACCGGGGCTTATCTCGATACCCTCCATAGACAGCTCATCTATGCTGGTAAAAAAGTCCCGCTCAAAGCCCGGATATGCTGGATTAATAACGGCAAAAGGGATAAAACGGTCATTATGGGGTGTTATCTCGGCTGCAAGCTCGCGGTTGCCCTCCATTACATCCCTGTAAAAAAGGCTGTTTATTGATGAAACTACCGCCTTGTCTATACCCGCCCTGTCCATGAGCCGCAGCATAGCTTTTGCGTCATTATGTATAAGCTTATTAAACGGCCAGTGACCGAGGTATGCCGCACCGTCTATAATCATAGCGCTTTCCCCCCTTTAGCGTCCCTAAGATACGGTTCAAATACAGGGTTATTTAGGATAGTACGCTTATCCTCATAAGAGATATCCGCACCCAGCATCTTCCCTACACACGCAGCATACGAGCCGTCCGTACCGAACAATATACGCGACGCACCCAAAAGCTCTACCGCTCTTTCCATGAGCGGCATCTCTATTACGCTGCCGCTAATATCTGTGTACACATTCGGACAGTCGGCTATGGCTTTAAGTGACCACTCCCAATCCCCGCCGCCGCTTATGTGCGCCATTATGAGCTTTGCCTCGGGGTACGCTTTGGACAGCTCGGCAAAATGCACACCGTTTGACACAAAGGGCTGTTCCTCCGGACGGTAGTTTAGCTTGCTTGCATGTACGAGTATGGGCATGTCCTTGTCTATGCAGTATTCGATTATCTCCCGCACGACAGGGTCTGTGATAAAGTACTGATAGTAAAGCTTCACACCAATCATACCCAGCTCGTCAGTGCAACGGTCAAGCTCGCGTATAGCCTCGCGGCGGTAACCGGGATTTACATATGCAAACCCCTTAATCATACCGGGATGCCGCTTCATGGCCTTGTAAAGCGTGTCATTGCAATGGATAAACTCCTCCGGTGTTACCTTTTGCGCCAATATAGGCAGAGAGCACACCAGACAATCAGTGTGGGTGATAGCGGCATCCTCCACTAAACCATCACACTTTTTCTCGTCTAGTTCATTTTTTTCGTCAAACCAGACGTGCTCATGCCAGTTTATCACCTTATTATCCCGGAATAGCTGCAGCTTCTCGTCTAAAAGCTTCGTATTAATCCCTCATTTCATTAAAAGCAGATTATCCCAAACCGACGGGGACTGTGGCTGCCCTCTCTTAGATATATGCGCTCGTCAGGAAGTGCTCCCGACCATATCATCTGCAAGTCCCTGCGCACACCGCTGTCCCTGTCGTTGAGCACCAAGTCAAATCCCCAGACCTCGCCCTTTTTCGGTGCTCCGCCCAGACTGCTAAAGGGAATGTCCGCCAACAGATTGTACCCCTTTTCGGTCTCATATATGCTCAAGGAGACCTCCTCCGGCTTCTTTACACAGGATGTAAGCGGGGAGACCATCGCCGCCTCTCCGAACATCCCCGGCTTTAGAAGCAATCCGTACACACCGTCGGTGGCATAGCCCAGATGCTTATACTGCGGGGAGCGGCGGTCGAAGTATACCATTACGCTGTCATTGTCGTAGGGGAATTTTCCGCCCGAAAAGCACACGGTATCGTCTAAAACCTCAAGCCGCAGTGTAAGACTGGTTTCGCCGCTTACATAAAGGCTGCCCACAGCGGATAAATCGTCTTTTCCGCTCCAACGCTTCTCTCCTCTCGACACTAAATCGGGCGAATCAAGTACTATATTCGGAACAAGCGGCTTTGAGTCCAGCGGGAATAAACGCTCTTCATGGGAAAGAATAAGGCACTTTTTAGTATAGCTTCTGTCAAGGGTTAATGAACCGGCTTGCAGCGTATATCTAAGCGTCATAAAACCGTCTGCCGCTATAACCCCGCTGTCATTAAGACCAAGGGAGAATATGCGATGTTCTGACGATTTTAGTGTGACGGGTTCATCTATAAATGATAACGTAATGTCGATGTCTTTGTCAAGACGGTTTTCCACCTTTATCTTAACAGGACACTGCTCCTTGCCGGTATAGTCTAGCCATTCCTCTGCTTTTACAGGAGGTATAAGCATAAACTGCCATTTTTCGCCTGTCAGTCCAAGCTCACATTCGCATTCACCCTGACCGTCCTGTACATGCAGCTCAATCTCAATTTCTTTAAGCTCACCGTGTGAGAGACTGCCCTTTACATCCGAGACCAGCCGCACAGAATCAGGCAGAGATATGGTAGCGCTGTCTATACTATATGCGTAAGGCTTACCGGTAAAGTTTCCTAGCATAAAACGGACTGTATTCGTAAAACCGCTGTACAGCTCCTTTGTCTTAACCTCGCTGTAGAGTAAGCCCTCTTGATATGATATTCTAGCGGCTTTTTTGCCGTTTATTGTAACATTGTCCGCATTAGAAAGCTCGTCCGATAAACACACAGAACCGTACTGACCGGGAAGCTCTAACTGCCATTCTCCGCCCACCAGATACCCGACCGCCCTGTCTAAAGAAAACGCATATGAGACAATACCGGGAATCTCCTTTAGCGAGAAGCTCTCGAAGGATATAAGCTTAGAATCCTTGTAACGGCAAACCCATATACCCTCGTCTTTTATACAAACGCATATCTCCATGTCAGACAGGGTAATATGGTATACTCCGTCTTTATCCGCAAAAAAGCCCTTCACCTTGGACATTTCGCCCGACGGAACATCCTCCAGAAGATGGACAAACGAAGCTGTACTGCCTGTTCGTTCGGCTATAAGTATCGGGAATAGCTTCGGCAGCTCTGACGGAGGACCGTATGCCCTCGCACTCACCAGTTCAGTACCGGGTGTGCCTATACCGTGAATGAGCAGCGATGCATCAGGGGTGACAAAGCTGCACGTGTAGTTTTCGTCACAAGCTCCCTTTTTAATGTCCGACAGAAAACGGTACTGCTCTCCTGTCAGCTCACAATCCACAGTCTGACATGGGAGTGTAAGCTCACCAAAGCCATGGTATACCTGATGATATCTGTGTGTGTCCTCTGATTTTGCGATGGTCATATCAAACGCCAAGCCCTCACCTAATATAATACAGGTGCGTTCTGCGTCCGTACCGGCATACAGACCGGCTATCTTACCTCGTGAGGCGGCGGTAAGCTTTGTTTCGGCAAATATATCACAGTCACCCGAGACAGGCTGATGTGTCACACCGTCGGCGTTTATCGTGTTGTGTCCAATGGTGGAGCGGTACCAGTTGAGATGATCGAAATAGTACTGCCCTGTGCCGTAGTCCGTGAGCCATCGTCTGCCTCTCGTAAAGTAGGTGACGGCCAGCCGGTCGGGATGTCCGTGTCCGCCGCCGTAGTCACCGTAGTCCAGCGACAGATAGTCCCCGCCGGAACGCAGTACCGCAAGCCCTGTACCCTTCATGTTGTAGGACACTGTGACAGGTCTCTCATGAGCATCCGGGAGCTCGGGTGTCAGCGTCAAGAATCCACGCCAGTCAAGACGTGTCCGGTCTGCTATGGCGGGGGCAAATATATCCATTACCCCTGCCGCATTTTTAAGCACCTTACCGGGCGCAGGCTTATTCTCATACATGACATTTAACATGCGTCCAAAGGCATCGTCACCGCAGCGCGTGTGTGCAAGCTCATACAGCCCCGCATACCAACGCTGTGCAATTAGGCTGGCGTAGGGCGAATCCTTACGCGAAGGGAACGTTAAATCGGGCTGAAGTGATATGAGCGGAGCATAGTACATGTCCTTTATGGTGTGACCGTTGAAGCTTCGGTTATAGAAGTCCATGCCGCCATGCAGACAGACCTCAGCGATATTTACTATGGACGGCAATGTGGCAAAGTGATAGTTATCCCCCTCGTACCACATTCCGTCAGACAGCACAGACCCGCTCATGTGGCTGATGAAGCCGTGGGGACCGTTTAAGGCATAGTCTAATAGTCCGTCGTCCTCATTTAACAGTGCGACTGCACAGAGTGCGGAGTTGTTAAATGCCTGCCGGTTGTTGCGTTTCTCGTCATAGTCCTTTATTATCATGGCACTGGCGTGAAACAGCTCGCGTTTTATAAAACTGTTGTCCTCCGCCGAAAAGCAGGCGGCATCACATACCAAATCATACGCAAACGCAAGATATGAGGTAAATACCGACTCCATATATGTAGATTGGAACAGGCGTGTGCTCCCCAGCTCGTTGTCGTTGTACTCATATGTGGGATATAATGTGGCATACTGAAGAAGAATGCTCCTAACCGCACCAGCATAGGACTCGTCCCTAGTTACAGCAAAGCAGATACCTTGATATATTGCCATTTGGGACAGCCAGTGATGATACTGACATATCCATGCCCGCTTAAACGGCTGATCCTTATAGTTCATTCCGCAGGTGGGGCAGATAAAGTTATCCTTATCATAGGGATCGAATGTAAGGGCGGTATTGTCGCTTTTACAGGTATTGTAAAATACATATCCTGAGAGCTTGGGAACCTCAAAGCCTTTTTTAAGCATGTAGTCACAGGATGACTTTATAAAATTAAATGCCTCTGCGTAAAAATTGTGCGTGTTTAAACGTTTTTTTATGAGAGCTAACTCGTCTTTGTTAGTCAAAAGATGTGGAGACGGCATAATAATACCTGCCTTTACATTATTTGTTTAAATAATGATATCATAAATAGATGAACAAATTCTTTGCATTATTTTAGATTTTATTGACTTTTCACCGAAAGATTATTAAAATATTAGTATAGGATGTTTATGTGTTTTTGTGATATAAAAGAAAGCAGGAGAAATATGTCTATAAAAAATCCACAGTTCAATCAGGTGGAAACGCATACCATGAGCGGGAATTTTTTGGGGAGTATTCCGTTTTACATTCGCCGGTATTCCAAGGATGCGCTTACCCATGTGCGGCATCAGCACGATATCTTTCAGATTAACTACCTTTTACGCGGTACTTGCGAGCATTCTATTGCAGATAGACGAAACAGTATCGTAAAGGGAGATCTTTTACTAATTCCTCCATATATTCCTCACCAGCTCTTTTTATCGGGCGACGACGACTTTGTTATGTACGAAATAGAGTTTACCGAAGAATTTATCATACAAAACTCCGAGGATTTTGATAAACTCCAGTCTGCATTTGATTTTGCATATCTAAAGCCGCTGTATCTAAAAGAGGACGAGCTACAGTGCCGCTAT
>CAYSTR010000020.1:0-14058 GCA_964433745.1 uncultured Oscillospiraceae bacterium
ACAGAAGCTCGTCGTCCCGGAGAATGATGCGGCGCATCCCGACTATTCCGATCTCGTCGTCAAGGATATAGAGGACTACGCAAACATCAAAAAGGTGGACTACAGAAGTTCCAAGCGTATGATGATGCACATTGACGTGTGCCGTCAGCTCGTGGAAAAGGCAAACGGAGAGTTCCCGGTTGTGGCGTTTGTGTTCGGACCGTTGGGAGTGCTTTCCATGCTTCGCAACCAGCAGGATCTGTATATGGACATATACGATGATCCCGATGCTGTAAAGAACGCCGCCCGCGAGATAAACGAGACACTCAAGGAGTACGTGAACGCTCTCATAGATACAGGTGTGAGTGCTGTCATGCTGGATACCCTGTTTGCTTCAGGGACTATAATGTCAAAGCAGATGTGGATTGATATGGAATCCGATCTGGCAAGAGAGCTTGCTGATGTGTGCCATAAGCGCGGATGTCTTGTCATGATTCACAACTGCGGTGAGCGCATCTACTTTGATGCACAGATAGAGTCCATGAACCCCTGTGCAATCTCATTTCTGTATCCGCCGGACGATTGCAAGGATTTTACCCAGTGCAAGGAGAAGTACGGCGACAAGGTTACATTAATTGGCTGTGTGCCCCCTCCAATGGCCGTTTTAAGTACGGATGAGGAGTGGATTGAGATATGCAAGCAGCATATCGATGTAATGGGTAATGGCGAGGGCTTTATGCTGGCGACCGGCTGTGAGTATCCGTCGGGTGCTACGTTTAATAAAGCAAAGCTCATGGTGGATGTTGCAAAACATTACGCACCGCACCACGGCGAAAGCTCCACGACCTTAATTACACCTGCGGCTGTCCTTAAATCGTCTAAATAATATAAAGCTCATAAAAAATCCCGCTCATCCTTTGGATGAACGGGATTTTGCCATGCTGTTAAAAATTATTGTAAATGCTTATTCTCAAACTCCATGAACGGCATGGGTTTTGCGTAGTAGTAGCCTTGAACTATCTCACAGCCTAGTGATTTTAGAAAATCTATATGCTCCCTTGTCTCCACACCCTCTGCAACGGTGTGAATACCCAGCTTTTTTGCCATATCAATGACGCTGGATATGACAATGTGCTCGCGTTCTATATTCTCAGAATTTTCAAAAAAGCTGCGGTCTATCTTCACGACATCAATGGGTATCTCCTTTAATAGACCCAGTGAGGAGTAGCCAGAGCCGAAATCGTCCATCGATAGGGTAAAGTCGGCGCTGTGCAGCTCGTTTAGCACATTCTTTAACAAAAGCTCGTTGCCAACCATGGAGGATTCGGTAATCTCGACCTCTAAAAGCTTATGCGGAACATGGTATTTATCTGCAATATCGCACAGCCTGTCAACAAAGCCCTGCTTTAGAAGATGCAGTCTTGAAAAGTTTACCGAGACAGTAATGGGGGTTCTGCCCGTCTTTATGAGATTGTTTACGAATTTACAAGCCTCCTCAAACATGTACATATCGAGGAACACGACAAATCCGTTCTTCTCAAATATCGGAATAAAGTCCGCCGGATGCATGATGTATTGTCCGTTCACCCACCACCGCGCCAATGCCTCCGCACCGACTATCGATTCGTCTAGAAGCAGATATTTGGGTTGCAGGAACATTGTAAACTCGCGGTTCCTGAGCGCTTCCTCCATCTTAGCCTCAATCTCACGTTCTAGCTTGAGCGCCTCTTTGAGCTTGCTGTCGTACTCCCTTATCTTCTCGTCCAGATGCTTGGACTGCTTTGCTGTATGATGTGCAAAGCTGACCTTTTCGAGAACCGATTGAATGTCGGTCTCTCCCGGCTCAAGCACATAAACACCGGAGGAAAACTTCACCTTATAGCTTATAAGTCCGTCCAAACGCTTTATAAATACCTCTTCAAACTGTAAGCGTCTCCTCTGTGAGGCCTCAAAGGAATCACAATTCAGAAGAATAATAAACCTGTCGCCGTAAATATGCCCGAAGCATTCGGTTTTTTTGTCTGTTATAACGGCTAATGCCTCTGCCACCGTTTTTATTATGATATCGCCCACAGCAAAGCTGAATATCTCGTTTAGAAAGTCCAGCCCCTCAATACTAAGTCGTATTGCGGTATAGGGGCGTTCCCTATTCTCCTTTAAAAGTAAGGAGGCGTCCTCCTTAAACTTCACAAGGTTGGGCGCACCGGTCAGACTGTTAAAATAGGCCTTGTTGTGCAGAATCCTTGAGTGTCTTCTCTCTATTATTATTATATAAGCAAACAAAACTGTCAGCACAATTATTACCGTCACCATCAGCATAAATGACAGCTTCATGAGATATCCGGTCTCGGCGGATATGACATTCTCCGGCACAGACGCAAAGATATACCAGCCGTTCATACCGAGCGGCGAGTAGTGCATAAGTACCCTGTTACCGTTGTAGAGATAGACCGTGTGCCCCTGTTCCCCGGCTTTCATCCGCTGGATGATGGTGTTATAATCGTCCTTTTCAGCAACCTCGACGGTGGAATAGAAGCCGAGAACATTATTCTGAACTCCGTTGCGCTGATGCTTTGCCCTTGTTATGACATCGCCGTTTGCATCGGTAATATAGGCATACCCCTCACCCGCAAATGAGGTGAAGAACAAATCCTCCAGCTCGGATGTAACATAAGCTCCGGCTATTACCGCACTTATCTTACCATCTATCATTATGGGAGAGGATATGACAACAATCGTCGTGCCGTCCACCATGGAGATGAGCGGGTCGGACACAAATGTCAGCCCCGCTTTTGCTTTTAGAAAATAGTCCCTGCCCGATATGTCAAGCTCTAGATTTTCGCTTGTTATCGCCCTCCCATCTAAATCGGACAGAATCATATACTTAAATCGGCTCTTGTCTGCGGCATCCCGCAGAAACGTAAGCCTTGAAGCGGTATCCCCCGAAATAGGCTCAATGCTTGTTATAAGCTCGGATATAGTATCCACCACCGCCATTTCGCCCTCAAGCTGTGACAAAAATGTCAGCCTTTGCTGCTGCATCAGCTCGTTTAATGTGCGGCAGGCACTGGCGGACAGCTCAGCGCGCAGGGATAGATTGTATAGATAAAGCCCCGCCGATATACTTATAATTATAATAACCGGAATAATGAAGAATCGTAAGGCTTTCATGAAACCCTCCGTGTACAAACCATTTCTGCATAATTGTATCAGTATTTTTTGTAATATGTACATTATACAACATAATTACACATTTGTCCAGTATATCTATAATAATATATATAAAAACCGCAGGGGCTTCCTGCGGTTTTTATATATATTATTTCGACAGCTCTCCGAACCGTGCCATAATAGCCAGTGCCGGGTCAACAGGCACATCCGCTCTCTTTACATCCGCCGGGATGTATATCTTAGGTGTCTTTTTGAGCACCTTGCCATTAAACTGCGGAAGCCACCCTGCTTCTTTCTCGAACAATTCCGCAACCATCTCCCGAATCTCGGGCAGTGTACACTTTGTGGAGGTGAGGGGATCGAGTGCCACCGCCGCCACAACAAGCTCCGGATCGGCATCTATTCCCGCCTGTACCGCCAGCTTCTGCACATTGATGTTTGTCATGTTAAGCGCCGCACACGCAGGCGGCAGTTCTCCTATGTACATGGGGTGCAGACCTGTGGCATCGGCATACACCGGCACCTCTGCACAGCAGTCGGACGGCAGATTCCCTATAAGACCGTTGTTTGTGATGTTTCCGTTGAACTTAAAGGGTCTCCCGCACTTAACCGCCTCTATAATGTAAGAGCCGTATTCAATACTGCGGTGTGTGACATCCAGCGGTTCACGCTCTAAAAACAGCTCATTTCCGTAGCGTCCCGCAACGTCCCTGCACCATTTATAGTACGCTCCCGACTCACCGCCGAATGCCGGTTCATCGCAGTATGTGCTAAGTGCCCTGTCGGACGAGCGAAACCACGGCAGATACTCGGACAGATGCCCTGTCGATTCGGTCATGATGTAACCGAACTGACGGAATACCTCGCCGCGCACCTTTTCGTTGACATAGTATTCCGCTTTCTCGAAGTTCTCGCGGAGTATGGGGTAGAGATCCTTTCCCCCCTGCTCGATACGCAGAAACCATGCCATATGGTTGATACCCGCGCACAGAAAATCGATCTCCTCCTTGTTCACACCCACATAACCCGAGATAAGGTCAAGTGTGGTCTGCACACCGTGGCACAGTCCCACATACGAAATGCCTGTCATACCCAAAGCCATGCACACCATTGCCATGGGATTTACATAGTTGAGAAGCAGTGCTTTAGGTGCAAGCTCCTTGATATCGTTTGCCAGCTCCATTATAACAGGGATGCTTCTCAATGCACGGAAGATTCCGCCGGGTCCCATGGAATCGCCTATGCACTGATCCACACCGTATTTGTAGGGAATGGTATAATCAAGCTCAAATGCGTCTGTGCCACCCACCTGGAAGGTAGAGATTACAAAGTCTGCACCCTTAATGGCGTCTCTCCTGTCGCATGTGACATAGGTTGAGGCGTCATATCCCCCATGCTCTATGACCTTATCGATGTACGCCTTTACCTGTGAGGACTTTGTGGTGGTGGTTGCCATGAGGGCAAATTCCAGCTTACCTATACCCTTTATCCCCAGAATGTCCAGTATGAGCGTCTTGCAGAATACGATACTGCCCGCTCCGATAATCGCTATCTTGGTCACGTTATCCCCTCCCCATGTTCTCAAACAGATAAAGTCCTGTCTTTCCCGGTGCTACAATGTCGAGATATCCGTTTCCGCTAAGGTCGTGCAGCCAGAAGTATATCCCCAGTCCCGCCGAGGTCTCGGGTGAGCCTTGCTCAATTATATGCTTCTCGAACGAGCCGTCCTTTAGCTTATAATAGTAGATACCGGGGTCGTCATTGTCTCCGGGGTCACCGCCGCAGTGTGCGCGGTAACGCCGTCCTGTGAATAGCTCCAGCTCGCCGTCTCCGTCTATGTCCACCATAACCATGTCATGCGCCTGTGCTATCTTGTCGTCTATGACATGCTCGGTAAACGAACCGTCGGCATTCTGCTCGTACCAGAAAAGCCCGTAGCCGTGAGCGCTTCCCTTAATGACATCCATACGTCCGTCGCCGTTTACGTCGTAAACAAGCATGGGTACACTGCCCATATACGTACCGAAATCGGCTGGGACAAACTCCCACATAGAAAACATATCGCCGCACTGCTTGAGATATCCCTTTGTGAGTATAATCTCAATTTTACCATCGCCGTTTATATCTCCGAAGCCCATACCGTGCCCCGAAGCACCCTCGCTGATGGTATAGCTCTTAAACTCGCCTGTTCCCTTGCCGTTTGCATCCTTGATAAGCTTAAATATCCTCTGTGGCTTACCGGGTGTGTTGGGGAAAATCTCCACCGTTCCGCAGCCATCTATGTCATAAAATCGTGTAGTCTCTATGTTTCCGGTGTGCTCAATCTCATGTACGTGCCACTCGCCGCTGTCGCCGGGATTTTCAAGCCATTTAAGCGTCTCGCCCCACCATCCGCCTGTGATAATGTCCATGTGTCCGTTGCCGTTTACGTCTATGGGGTAGCTGGAGAAATCGTCAAAGTATTCACCGGCGGGAGCGGGCTCCCAGATTTTAAAATTCTCCTTAAAATCGGGGCCTTTGTACCAATAAGCTCCGCATACTATGTCCATTACGCCGTCATTATCCACATCAAACACACTGCACGCCTCGTATGTAAGATCGGACAGCTTGGTCTTTTTGAATTTCAGTTCCATAATGCTCCTCCTTACAGCTTTGACACAAGCGATACATATTCTTTAGCGGATAATAAATCAAGTACAGCAGTCCTACCGTCTGCCGGGGGCTTCCTTGTGCCCTTTACGACCTCTATAAAGTTGTTCGCCTGGTTCTTCATTGCATGGAGATTGGGCAGTGTCGGCGACCAGGTAATGGGCTTATTATCCACATCCTCAAACACCGTAACCTTGCCGCACCTCTGAGAAGCCAGCGGAGCGGGAAGCTCGATAAGTACATATCCATGCTCGAAGCACACGAGATAGCTCTCGAACCAGTCAATGGAGGTGGTATAAGGAGACATCTCCAATGTACAGGTAATACCCGATTCGCTGGTGCAGACTAATAATGTATTGCTCTTTTCCGCATATGTAACGCTGTAGTTCTCGGACAGAAGATATCTGATAGCGTTTACCTGATGTATGTAGTAGTTTACAAACTTATCATAAAACTTATTATAGCTATCATCTGCATAGTACCCTACATCCCCCTCCTTTACGACCTCCGGAAACGGCTCATCTGTTCTAATAATCGTAGGTGCGCCCGACACCCAGTCCCCTGCTGGCATGGTGGAGCGGATGTATGTCATTGCCCCCAGCTTGCCGGACTCTTTAAACTCGTTTATCTTTTCTATAGCAAACTCCATAGCCGGGTCAGAACGCTTGTGATAGCCTACCATATGAACTACACCGTTCTTCTCCGCTAAATCAACCAGCTCCTGTCCCGCTTCGGCAGACAGCGCAATGGGCTTCTCGGTAAATACAGGCTTTTTATAGGCAAACAGCTCCGGAAGCAGTGATCTGTGACTGCGGTACGGCTGTGATGCTACAAAACCGTCCACCTCGGTGGTGTCCATTAGCTCTTTAATGCTGGAGAATACCTTCTTTACACCGTACGCCTCTGCTACCAGGCGGGCCTGCTGGGTCTTTGCATCCACTATTGCCACAACCTCGCATTCTGGGTTGCGGGCGAAGTTCACAAGATGCGCATTCTGCCCCATATATCCTACACCGATAAATGCCAATTTAACCATAATAATCCACTCCCTAGGCTCATATTTTACTACAGTATGCCACAAACAATCACAAAATGAAATGGATTATTAGAACATCTTAATGGATATCTCATACTATGAAATCCTGCTGCCCGATTCTTTTCGTCTCCCCTTTTTGGCATAACTACCGCCCCCATAGTGCGTTGTGATTATGACTGTTCCCATCAATCCGGCAAAATCTATAAATGTCGTTTTCGACTGTACCGGAGGTACTGCCTCCGGCACTGGATTATCCGGTTCTATCTCCTGTTCGGGAGCTGCTACCGTATCCCGGCTTGATACAGACGGTTCTTGTTCCGCCTTGCTGGACGAGTATTCCTTTGGTGCTTCGGACTCTGCCGGGCTACTATTAGTATATAATGCTTCGTACTCCGAGATGGCGGCGTTCTTATATGTTGTCCCCCTGCCGCACTTCAATGCTGTGAGCGGGCATCGCCTACTGCACCCGGTACAGATAAGCTTGCTTAGATATTCTTCCAGAGTGGGTACATCCACAACCAGACTATTAGAGGACATAAGCACCACTGCCGCACTGCCTTATTCCTCTTCTCTTTTAATCGTAACACCTGTATTAATCGTTTGACTAACAGCGGGAACGCTTTGCGGTACAAATGGGGCGGTAAAGTTTTCGTATATATCCGGTTTTAACATTGCTTTAATCCCAAAGAATGCAATAACTACAAGCGTTACCCTGGCAAGAAGCGTTCTGGCTGGATTTTCTCCGGTAAATCCCAGAATTCTTGTAAAAAAGCTCATGAGCCTTCTCCAGTGAAGCCCGATGTGAACAGAGATAAGCAAAAGTGAACCGTATGCCGAGAAATGATGCAGATTAGACCAAAAAAATACATCTCTGACCGCTATGCCGGTGAGAATCGTCTGCGAAATCAATATTCCGCTTACTACATTAAAGGTGACAAACAGTAGAATAATAAAATCAAGACAAAACATAAATCCAGCTCTCGCCGTGCTTTTACCGCTAATAAAGCCCTTTATTACGCCGATTATCCACCTGCTGTTTAGTATCTTGTGCAGTAAGAACACAAAAAATATCCCGATTCCAAAAAGCTCATGCCATTCAATTCCCACAAAACCAAGCTTCATTAAGAGAAGCAGGAGAATAGTCATTCCCGCATCCAGTATTATCTTTACAAGCTTCATGTTAACCTCCAAGCTACTTTTTTATGTTCATTGTAACCCTCTTTTCTGTTTTTTGTTTGCCTAAAATCTGAATTTTAACTGAACTTAAAAAAACGCCCGCCGGAATACACGGCAGACGTTTATTTTTTGTATACTATCTGATAAGAATGTCATTCATCTGAACGACTTGTATTTTATTGTCCTTATTTTCTATTATTTCGCCTGTGTTTTCCGTATATATCTGCGACAGCATAAGACTATCCACTCTTCCGTGCCGCCCTTTTACCGAGATTACAGGTACAGGATTATCCTGCTTCGCCGCTATAATCTGGGAGCTTCGCATAATAAAGCGCTTCACATGCCCCTCCACAAGTATATACGGCACATTTTGGCAGGAGCTTCCCGCATTGTCCTGTACATGAAGTCCCTCGATGATTAAGCATTCCACCTCTCCCGGTGTACTGCCCATGTCTGGGACATCGGTGTCACCCTCAATATGAACAAGTGAGCGGCTGTCTGTGGGGTCGAAGCAGCGGATATTCTTTAGCTGCATACATTTATGTTTTCCGGACAGCCGGAACAGGTAGGGTGCTGTGTAGTCGTGTAGATTTTCCGTCTGGCGCAGATCAACATTTTCGATAAATATCGAACCGAATGCACCGGGCAGACCGTGATATTTATAGTCCCATGCGGTAAGGCAGAACCCGAAGCTGCGGTAGAAGCCGGACACATTTCTTATGGTTATCCTGTCCTGTTCATGGTTGCGCGACAGGATTCTTATTACCTGAACAGCATCGTCCACCATGACCGTATCAATGAGAATGTCCGACATAGCGCCTACAGTGGCGCAGGGATGAAACCACGGGCGACCGTCCCCCGACTCCTCGTCGCCGTTTAGTGCGATAAAATCATCGCCGGTGCGTCCTCTTATGTTGCGGAGCGTCAGAAACTGTCCGGGACCTTGGATGTGTATACCGTCTTGATTGCCGTTGTGGATGTAGTTCGGCAGCTCTATATCGATATTCTCCATCGTCACATTTTTCCAGTTTGTTATGAGAAAGGCGAATGTGCGGTGGTCTCTGATTGTAAAGTCGCGTATCAACAGATTCTCTACACCGTATAAGCCGATTCCTACGACAAAATGCTCCGCTTCTGAATAATGGACATCCTCCGGGATATGGTGCGCTTGGTTTAGGCAGTTGTGGTTATATGTGCCGCCTAGAAGCGATATGTTTCTGTCATGGATAGTCTCGCGGGAGGGATGCGCGTTAGTTATAAGCGATGCATTTGCACGGTCTTTAAGAAAAAATCCGCAGTCCCGGTTTAAACATTCTATGGTGGTGTTGGAGTACACCGTTAGCCCCGATATGAGCGCGGCACCATCCATTACAAGATGAACCCCACCCTCGCTTGCAGCCGTATTCAATATCTCCTGGAGCCTTGCTGTCATGTCCGTTCCGCCGCCCGTATGTACGCTGCTGTCCAGAATAATACCGGCTTTGCTTGTAATAATCTTTTTCATTCCCATTCCCCTGTCTTTTTATATATGCTTTAGTATCGGCAGGTCGTAGATAAGCTTTGCCAGCTTTTTTGGCGGTATATTCATACCATTTTTAATCCAATGCCGTATAAGCCCGACGCTGCCGTTTACAATAAAAACATTGTACAGTTCCTCATTCTCTTCATCATCACCATCCAGGTTAAAGGGTATCACCGTCTTGTACTCGTATACGGTGGCAAACAACCTGTTTTGAAACTCCAAATCGCCCTGTTCGCTCATGAGAACACCTATGTGATTGTTGTTCTGTACTATATATTCCAGTATCTTCTCTATGTACGGTAGTATCTCATGCTTGTCTGATTTCCCTTGCAGGTCGGTTATGACCTCCTTTACCCACGAAATCATCTCATCCTCTATTTTTCTCAGCAGATCATACTGGTCTAGATAATGGGCATAAAAGGTGGTACGGTTTATGTCGGCGGTCTCACACAGCTCCTTTATTGTTATCTTAGTGATGGGCTTCCTCTTCATTAGCTCCATAAGACTGTCGCGCAGTACCGTTTTTGTATATCGTGTCTTTCTGTCATCCTTTAATGTTTTCATAAAGCCTCCGGAAAATTTCTAAAATTTTGTTCCCAAACCGACATTTTTATTCGTTTCTGTTGAAAACAATACATTTTCAAAACATCTGACGGTTGCCAAAGCAACATAGTGTCATTATAATATAGATAACAAAAAAAGTCAATGGAGGATTATAAGTGAAGAAAACGGCTAGTTTTATTGTTAATAAGAGGGTATTAATCCTGACGGTGTTCTTAATACTCACGGTGATATCCGGCATATTAATTCCCAGTGTAAACATAAACTCGGACATGACAAAGTATCTGCCGGAAAGCTCACAGATGAAGATAGGTACAGACATAATGACACGCGAGTTTGGCGGCGAATTGAGCGTCCTGAATGTCATGTTAAAGGGACTAAGCGAAGATCAAAAATACGATATAAGGGCTTCGCTCTCGGAGATTCCCGGAGTGGACAGTGTTATATATGACGACACAGAAAAGTACAACAAGGACGATTACACACTCTACTCGCTTAACATCGGTCATTTTGCAGGCTCGGCAGAGACAAAGGCTGTGTTTGATGCGGTCAAGGAGCAGTATGCGTCCTATGATGTCAAGCTAGGCGGGGATGCGGCGGGCAAGTCGGCTATGAACGAGCTTCCCAAGATGTTCACCGCTGCACTTCTTATCCTTATGCTCATCCTCTTTTTAATGTGTAACTCGTGGATTGAACCCATACTTTTCCTTGCGACGATTGGGATAGCTATTATCCTCAATATGGGGACAAATCTGTTTTTTGGTAGCGTCTCGGACATAACGTTCTCGATAGCCGCTATATTGCAGCTTGTGCTGTCCATGGACTATTCCATAATGCTTCTCAACCGCTATAGACAGGAAAAGCACAAGAGCGGCGATAAGCACGAGGCCATGAAAACGGCTCTCCGACACTCATTTGCGGCAATCTCCAGCAGCTCGATTACAACGATAGTGGGTATGCTGGCTCTCGTGTTCATGAGCTTTACTATAGGCAGGGATTTGGGCTTTGTCCTGGCTAAGGGTGTACTTTTAAGTCTTATCTGCATATTCACTGTTCTGCCCGCTTTTATCTTGATGGCGGACAGATTGATTGAGAAAACGGAGAAGAGGTCACTGCCTGTTAAGATGGATGGAATTGGCTCGTTTTGCTATAAAATCCGCAAGGTCATACCGTTTGTGTTTGCCCTACTCTTTATCGGCGGCTTTATACTTCGCGGAGGTGTGGGAATCACCTACACCATGGCGGCGTTTGACGATATAAACAGGGTGTTCTCCCCAGACAACCCGATTGTAGTCCTCTATGAGAGCAAGGACGAGGATAAGCTATCCGCCATTACCGAAAAAATAGCCGCCAATCCCGCTGTTGAAAGCATTAACGCCTACGCTACAACATTGGGCAAGCCCCTCTCCTACAAAGAGCTGGCAGGTGCAGTCGGCATGGACGAGAGCCTCATAGCATTGATGTACTACTCATATTTTGAGAGGCAGGATGGGACTAAAGAGCAAAAAATCCCTCTTATGAAGCTTATGCAGTTTCTGCAGACGGATGTAGCCGGTAACGAGCAGTTTGCGGCGTTCGTAAGCTCTGACAGTATGGCACAGCTAGGGCAAATGGGTGCGTCAATCCCGCCCGAAATGATGGCACAGGAGATGAGCGCTGCGGAATTTGCAAAGCTTTCACAGCTAGACGAGACGGTCGTCCGTCAGCTATACAAGCTCTATGCAATATCACAGGGCGAAGTACCCACCGGGACAATCCCCCTTTATGATTTTATGAACTTTATTATTACAGATATAGCAGAAAATCCACTTTACAAGCCATATTTCGGAGACGATAGCCTTAATATGCTAAAATCCTCTAAAATTGAGATGGAAAACGGTCTATCCATGCTAAAGGGGACGAACTATTCCCGCATGATCATAAACACAACTCTACCGGATGAATCCGCCGAGACAACAGAGTTTATCGGGCAGCTTGAAAGCGATATGAGTACCCTCGGCGGCGACTTCTACCTCATTGGCAGCTCGGTCATGGCATACGAGATGCAACAGAGCTTCCCTTCCGAGATGAACCTCATTACTATACTCACGGCTGTCGCCATATTCATTGTCATAATGCTGGCATTCCGCTCGCTGACCATCCCTTTAATACTCGTGCTGATTATACAGTGTGCGGTCTTTATCACCATGGGGCTTGCCAGTATCGCGGGGACTAATATGTACTATCTGCCGCTTCTCATTGTGCAGTGCCTCCTATTGGGTGCTACGGTGGACTATGGCATTCTCTATACCTCGTACTATCGGGAGCTGCGAGGTACGTTAGATATAAAAGAGGCGCTAATAGCTGCGTTAAACCGCTCTATCCACACCATCCTCACATCCTCGCTCATTCTCATAGCCATAACAGGCTTCCTGGGCTTTACCATGATGACCTCCGACCCGTCTATATCGGAGATTCTTCTCACCATAGCCAAAGGCGGTATAACCGCAACGGTGCTCGTAGTATTCATCCTCCCGGGACTAATGTCCGCCTTTGACAGGTTTGTTATTAAGAAAAAATAAGAGCACGGCATAGCCTTGTCCGTAATATTCCCATAAATAGCACCTCCTATTGCAGCATCTATTCTGCAACAGGAGGTGTTTTTATTGTAATCGTTTGGTTTGTTGCCGCTCCGAATTACATTAGCTTATGAGCGACTGGCTGCGCTTTATCTCCTCCATGACAGCATTGTCATCGTCAATAAGGTGCCCGGACAGGTATTTATCATAGGCAGTAATATCCAGATATCCGTGACCCGACAGATTAAATAGAATGACCTTCTCCTTGCCCTCCTCCTTGGCCCTTTGCGCCTCCTTGATTGCCTGACATACGGCATGTGAGGATTCGGGAGCGGGCAAGATAATCTCGGTCTTGGCAAACAGCATGGCGGCATCGAACACCTCCTGCTGGTACACAGCGGCAGCCTCCACATACCCCTCATGATAGAGCTGTGAAAGAAGCGGGGAATCGCCGTGATATCTAAGCCCTCCCGCATGAATACCGGACGGCATAAATTCCGCACCCAGTGTGTACATCTTGACCTTTGGGGTCATACCGGCTGTATCGCCGAAATCGTAGGTGTATATGCCCTTAGTAAGCTTGGGGCACGCCGCCGCTTCAACTGCGATAAAGCGTGTATTCGTGCCCTTTTGCAGCTTGTCCCGCAGAAACGGAAAGGTCAGCCCGGAGAAGTTTGAGCCGCCGCCGTTGCAGCCGATAACAATGTCGGGGTACTCGTCAATCATCTCCATCTGCAGACGGGCTTCCTCACCGATAACAGTCTGGTGCAGTACCACATGGTTCATGACACTGCCCAGGGTGTACTTTGTGTTTTTGCTGTGAATGGCATCCTCTACCGCCTCACTTATGGCAATACCGAGACTGCCCTGACTATTCGGGTGTTTTGCCAGAATGTCCCGCCCTGCCTGTGTATTCGTGGAGGGGCTGGCAATAACATCTGCGCCGAATATCTCCATGAGTGCCTTGCGGTATGGCTTCTGCTCGAAGCTGACCTTGACCATGTACACCGTACATTCCAGCCCATACATCCCGGCAGCGATGGACAGAGCCGTACCCCACTGACCTGCCCCCGTCTCGGTTGTAAGCCGCTTCACACCGTCGAGCTTATTATAATAGGCTTGTGCCACAGCTGAGTTGAGCTTATGACTGCCGGAGGGGTTTGACCCCTCGTACTTGTAGTAGATACGAGCAGGGGTATCGAGAGCCTTTTCGAGAGCATAGGCACGGTGCAGAGCCGTTGAACGAAACTGCTTATACTTTTCGCGCACCTCAGACGGAATCTCAATAAAACGTTCGGTAGAAGCCTCCTGTTCAACCACGCCGTGTGCGAACAAGCCGGTCAGTTCATCTGCTGTAAGGGGTTTGCCTGTTCCGGGATTGATGGGAGGAGCGGGAGGATTCTTCA
>CAYSTR010000021.1:0-14006 GCA_964433745.1 uncultured Oscillospiraceae bacterium
TCCACCCACATACCGCCCTCCGGCTCATACCGCCCCTCGGCAATTCTAGCCTTAATGGCTTTGTATGTATCGGGATACTCCTGTTTAATAAACTTGAATAACTGCGGCTGTGACTGTAGAAAGAGATAATCCGGAAACAGCTCCATAAGGTGCAAAACGGTAGAGAAGCTGCGGCAGCCCTTTTCCTTTGTGTGCTTTATGCGCCACAGCCACGCCAGGTCAAGGTGTGTGTGACCGATACAATGTACCGTCACGCCGCGGGTACTTTTTATTGCGGACAACTCGTCCTCTAGTTCGGCCAAAGCGGATGTTGTCTGACTATAAAAAACATCATCCGTTTCATCCATGTCAAGCCGCAGAAACGTCTTGTTTAAGAGCGCCAGAAGCTCATGCCTGACAGGGTTATCATCCCCCAACATCTCATAGACATTAATCATTTCCTTAGTGAGATAGTAAAGCTGCTCGGTGGCCTTGTGAATATATGCAAATGAGACCTCACGCGCGGTCAGACCCGGCTCGCCGTGCGCTTCCGCAGTGAAAAGCCCTGTCCATAAAAGAAGCTTCATTTCTGCTTTTGTCCCGCACAGGTCTACCGGAAACGTCACATCATTGTGATAGGTGTCCACCCCGGCAAAGGCGCTTCCGTTTAGATGCAAAAGCCCCTCATATCCCTTAATATATCCAATATGTGTAAATCCAAAATCAAAGCAGGCTATGGTATCAAAGCCGTCCTTAGCTTCCGGAATATCAGTATCAATAACCGCCCAGATGTACCGGTCTCTTCCTACAATTGAGTCCCCTTGATTTATTATAAAGCTGTCCCCTTTAACCTCGGGAAGCTTTACAGGAATATCCTTACTGCGGACATCCTCATATGCGTCGTTAATCGGTAAAAGATTCACCTTAGAGCAGTACCGGCGGGCAGCAAGGTGCTTTAACCTGCTTTTGACCTTAAATATTGTCAGAAACATATTTCACACTCCTATAAATTATGGATCATATTATATCACAGCTTAAACATATTTTCAAACACTTTTACACTAAATACAGCTGCCGGAATAAAGAAAACGAGTACATACCTTATTCGTATGCACTCGTTTAAAGCATTTATATTATCCGGCAACTCGCGTAAACTGGCTGTTGTAGAGGTTTGCGTAGAATCCGTTCTGCGAGAGAAGTGATTCGTGCGTACCCTGCTCGATTATATCTCCGTCATTCATTACAAGTATAAGGTCAGCACCCTTTATTGTAGACAGACGGTGAGCAATGATGAAGCTCGTGCGCCCTTTCATGAGATTATCCATAGCGCGTTGAATAAGAATCTCGGTGCGCGTATCCACCGATGAAGTGGCTTCATCCAGAATGAGTATCTTAGGATCGGCAAGGATAGCACGGGCAATGGTCAATAGCTGCTTTTGTCCCTGTGACACATTGTCTGCCTCTTCACTGAGCACCATTCCGTAGCCGTCGGGCAGTGTGGAGATAAAATGGTCTGCTTGTGCGGCTTTTGCGGCCTCGTGCACCTGCTCGTCTGTGGCATCCAGCTTGCCGTAGCGGATGTTGTCGGCGATACTACCGTTATAGAGCCATGTGTCTTGAAGCACCATACCAAACGCGCTTCTTAGCTCGCTGCGCTCAAAGTCGCGGATATCGTGTCCGTCTAGACGGATAGCACCGCTGTTCACATCGTAAAACCGCATGAGCAGCTTTACTATGGTCGTCTTACCCGCACCGGTAGGTCCTACTATGGCAATCTTCGAGCCGGGTTTAATGTCGGCATTGAATTTTTTTATAATTATCTTGTCCTCGAGGTAACCGAATCGTACATTATCAAAGGTTACAGAGCCTGTTACAGCTACGGCATTCGGATTTTTTTCACCCTCACGGCGCACCTTGAGTGCGTTCTCTGATTCTGGTATCTCCTCTGTCTCGTCTAAGAAACCGAATACGCGCTCGGCAGCCGCTACGGTCTGCTGAATGACGTTCGATATCTGCGAAAGCTGTGCGATGGGCTGTGTAAACTGGCGCATATACTGGATAAACGCCTGGATGTCACCCACCTTGATGTTGCCTTGTACGGCAAAGTAACCGCCCACAACACATACAACAACATAACCCAGATTACCGATAAAACCCATTATAGGCATCATAAGCCCGGACAGAAAGTTTGCTTTCCATGCGGAGGTGTAGAGGACATCGTTGGACTCTTTAAATCTTCCCAGCGTCTTTTCCTCTCCGTTAAAAGCCTTGACTATCTGGTGACAGCCGTAGGTCTCCTCAACAATCGCATTTACCTCACCCAGATATTTCTGTTGATTCATAAAGTGCTTCTGGGATTTTTTAACTATTAAAGCAACAACAACAGCAGAAATAGGAAGTGTCGCCAGAGCGATAAGTGTCATCTGCCAGCTTATGGTGAACATCATATACAGGATACCGATAATCATCGTGATGGAAGAGATAATCTGTGTTATGCTCTGGTTGAAGCTCTGGTTTATTACGTCTACATCGTTTGTAATGCGGGAGAGCACCTCTCCGTTGGTTGTCTTGTCATAGAACGAAAAGGGAAGCTTGTGAATCTTCTCGTCAAGATCACGCCGTAAGCGGTAGGTGAGCTTGTTTGAGATGCCGGTCATGATGAAGCCTTGAACGAGCTGGAATGTAGCGCTTATAATATAGAGACCGATAAGCCACAGTAGGATGTTTGCTATAACACTAAAGTCCACTCCCTCGGATGTTCCGGCAAGCTTTCCCATTATACCGGAAAACAGCTCGGTGGTGGCAGTACCCAGGATTTTAGGTCCTACAATAGCGAAGATTGTAGATACTATGGCAAATAGAATTACGACCGCCAATGCAATCTTATACTTACCCAGATAGTTGAGGAGCTTTTTTATTGTCCCCTTAAAATCCTTTGCCTTCTCGCCGGGCATCCCCATGTGACCGCCCATTGGTCCGCCCATGGGGCCTCCACGTCTTTGCTGGTTATTTTTTGTGTATTTATCATTACTCATTGTCAAGCTCCTCCTTTGACAGCTGTGATGAAGCAATCTCATAGTAGGTCGGACAGGATTTCAGAAGCTCTCTGTGTGTACCCGCTCCGATAATACGTCCGTCCTCAATTACGTATATATGGTCGGCGTTCATAATAGTGCCCACACGCTGTGCGACGATTAGTACGGTGGCATCCTTTGTCTTGGACTTTAGGGCTTGTCGCAGTGCCGCGTCGGTTTTAAAGTCCAGCGCGGAGAAGCTATCGTCAAAGATATATATGTCGGGTTGTACCGCTAAAGCTCTTGCTATGGACAGTCGTTGTCTCTGTCCACCGGACACGTTTGTACCGCCCTGTGCTATCTCGGAGCCCATGCCATCCTCTTTTTCTCCGATAAAGTCGAGAGCCTGTGCGACGGACGCCATCTCCTTAACCTCATCCTCTGAAATGGCATCATTACCGTATCGAATGTTGCTGTCGATAGTACCCGACATGAGCACCGATTTCTGCGGTACAAGCCCAATATGACTGCGAAGCTCCTTTTGTGTCAGTTCCTTAACGTTTATACCGTCTACCAGCACCTCGCCGCCTGTAGCATCATAGAATCGCGGGATAAGATTAATAAGCGTAGACTTACCCGAACCGGTAGCGCCGATAAACGCGGTAGTTTCGCCGGGCTTTGCTATGAAGCTGATATCCTTTAATGCATCCTCGTCCGCACCGTGGTAGCGGAAGTGGACATTTTTAAACTCGACCTTTCCTTTCATGCCGCCGTCAATGTGTCTGGGATTCTTCGGGTCTAAAATCGTAGGCTTGGTGTCGAGCACTTCTGAGATTCTCTGCCCGGAGACAGCCGCACGAGGGATAAATATGAACATCATCGAAATCATGAGGAAGCTCATGATAATCTGCATTGCATACTGCATAAATGCCATCATGTCACCTACCTGCATGGTTGCCGCTTCGACTTGATGTGCGCCTATCCAGATGACAAGCACGGTCGTACCGTTCATTATAAGCATCATTATCGGGAACATGTAGGTCATGGCACGGTTTACGAACAGGTTTATCTTGGCTAGATCCCTGTTGGCGGTCTCAAACCGTTCCTTTTCAAAGCGGTCTGTACCGAAAGCGCGGATAACCATGAGACCGTTCAGCGTCTCGCGCGCTACTAGGTTTAACCGGTCGATAAACTTCTGCATCGATTTAAACTTAGGAAGAGATACCGAGAAGATAATGAGGATAAGACCTATGAGAACAAGACAGGAGACAGCAATAATCCACGACATGGATACCGACTTGTCCAGCGCCATTATTACGCCGCCCACAGCCATAATCGGCGCGTAGCACACCATACGTATTCCCATCATGAGAAGCATCTGCATCTGCGTGACATCGTTTGTGGAGCGGGTGATAAGTGATGCGGTAGAAAAACGGTCAAATTCCTCTCCCGAGAAGTGCTCGATACGCTCGAATACGTCGTTTCGCAGATTCTTTGCCACTCCGGCGGCAATGCGGGACGAGATATAGCTGACTAGAATTGTCGCAAGTCCGCTTCCCAATGCAATTAGAAGCATAAGCCCGCCTACACGGTAGATATAGTTTGACTGGTACCTACCAATATCCACACCGAGCTCAGTGAGGAATGCACCGGCTAACATCGTGCCGCTTTGACGTAGGGTGGTCTCATCCAGTGAGAGTGCCTTTTCCCGGGCTCCGGAGAGCGCTGCTTCCGGCATCTGGTCGAGCATGGGTTGAATAATATATATCTCCCGCATATCAATCGACTTTAGGTCGGGTGTCTCTGTACCGCCAGAGCTCCCCTGTCCTGCCATGCCCTTCCCGCCCGACTCGCGCATGAAGTTAATCATAGTCCATGTGGCAGAGCCGAAAGCAAGATCGAGCTGTGAGAGTGTCTCTTCATCCAGATCATTGCGGATATAAAGCTCATCCGGGGCGGCGGAGTATGTGTCCTTGTATGCCTTACCGCTGGAATTTTTATCTGTCGCTTTTTTAAGTGAGTAGCTTTCGTTTGCCAGTGATTTTTCATCTGCTGTCATAAACGATTTCATGAATGTAAGACCGTCAGCCGAGATAGCATCGGGAGCGGCGTGCTCTATACCGTTTTGCTGAATACCGACGTTTACAATGTCGGACATGTAGTTTGGAAGCGACAGATCAAACATAGCCTGTGCAAACAGAAGTGCTATGGCCAGTAAAAGACCGATAATGAACGGTTTTAGGTATCGTTTGAGTTTTAGCAAGATGACTACCCCTTTTCTTGTGTGGATTGTTTAATTTCGTCTACTGTTTCGGACATACGCCTTAGCAGAGCAATGAGCTGTTCTAGATTGTCAGAGCCGAAGCGGTCTATCAGCTCGTCGAGAAATGCCTCAATAAATCGTTTACCCTCTTCAAGGGTTGTGTTTCCTTTTTCTGTAAGCTCCAGTGCAACCGAACGCCGGTCAACCGCAGCTATATTGCGCAGGATATAACCCTTGCTTTCCAATGTGTTTAGATATTGAGAAAGTGCCGGTTTTGTCATTTCAACAAAGCATTGGATATCCGAGACCCTTACCTCCTTACCCAACTCCTTTTTGTGATAGTATATCTGGTTTAGTATGTTGATTTCGGGCATAGTAAGCTCTCCGTGACGCGGCATAATGTCCTTAATCTTCCGAAACAGGAACAAAGAATGCAAAAATTCCTTTTTTAGTTCGTCATACATTGTATACCCCGCATATTTTTATTTACCCCAATAATAATTAAGTTAATTAACTATATCATAATTAAATTATTAAGTCAATAAGTTTTTCCAAATTTACATAAAATTAACTTATTATTTTTTAAACCCCTTGAAAAAATGAGACAGGCGTTGTACAATAAAAAAGGTAATAAAACAAATAAGGGAGAGAGAGCTATGATATTAAAACCGCGTATCGGCATAAGACCTACAATAGATGGCAGATGGGGCGGCGTCCGTGAGGGTCTTGAGGTTCAGACAATGAATATGGCAAGGTCGGCGGCGGCGCTCATTAGCGAGAACGTACGTTATATGGATGGTACACCTGTGGAGTGTGTTATCGCCGATTCTACAATAGGCGGCGGCGAGGAAGCCGCTAAGTGTGCGGATAAGTTTGCAAGGTCAGGCGTATGTGCTACTCTGACCGTTACCCCCTGCTGGTGCTACGGTTCGGAGACGATGGATCTTGACCCGACTACAGTCAAGGCTGTGTGGGGCTTTAACGGTACAGAGCGTCCCGGTGCGGTATATCTGGCGGCTGTTATGGCGGCTCATGCACAGAGAGGGCTTCCGGCTTTCTCCATATATGGTCATGATGTGCAGGACGCAGGCGATACCTCCGTTCCCTGCGATGTAAAGGAGAAGATATTAAAGTTTGCCCGTTGTGCCGTTACGGTAGGGCAGATGAAGAATAAGGCATATGTAGGTCTTGGCAGTGTATCCATGGGTATCGCCGGATCGTTTTGCGATCCTATAGTTTTACAGAAATATCTGGGCATCCGCGCAGAATGGGTGGACATGACCGAGATACTGCGCCGTGAGAAGCTTTGCATCTACGATAAAGAAGAATACGAGCGCGCTCTTGCATGGACTAAGAAAAACTGCAAGGAGGGTGCTGACAACAATAAAGAGACACACTCCCGCGAACAAAAGGATCAGACCTGGGAGTTTGTCGTAAAGATGACCCTCATAATCCGCGATATAATGCTGGGTAACCAAAAGCTTGCCGAGATAGGCTATAACGAGGAGGCACTCGGTCGCAACGCCATTGCGGGCGGATTCCAGGGACAGCGCATGTGGACGGACTGGCTGCCTAACGGTGACTTTGCCGAGGCTATGCTCTGCTCCTCTTACGGTTGGGACGGCAAGAAACAACCATTTGTACTGGCTACCGAGAACGACATGTGCAACGGACTTGCAATGCTGTTCGGCAACCTTTTAACCGGTACAGCCAGCGTATTCGCAGATGTCCGCACCTACTGGAGCCCCGAAGCGGTAGAGCGCGTAACCGGCGAGAAGCTGACAGGCAAAGCAGCTAATGGATTTATCCACCTCATAAACTCCGGCGCAGCGGCACTTGACGGTGCGGGTGTACATAAGGGTAAGGACGGCAGCATGATAAAACCCTGGTGGGATGTAACGGACGAGGACGGCAAGGCACAGCTGGACGCTACCGACTGGTGCTACGCAAGTCTCGGATACTTCCGCGGCGGCGGGTACTCCTCCCACTTTAATACAAAAACAGAGATGCCCGTGACGATGGTGCGCTTAAACATCATCGACGGTCTCGGTCCTGTGCTGCAGATAGCCGAAGGGTACACCGTAACACTGCCCGACAAGGTACACAAGACCATCGAGGCACGTACCGACCCCACATGGCCCACCACCTGGTTTGCCCCCACACTTACTGGCAAGGGTGCGTTTACCGATGTATACAGCGTAATGGCTAACTGGGGCGCTAACCACGGCTCGTTTACTTATGGACATATCGGCGCGGAGCTTATCACCCTGGCTTCCATGCTCTGCATTCCTGTTGCTATGCACAATGTTCCGGACGAAAAGGTATTTCGTCCTCATGTCTGGTCTGCTTTCGGTACGGAATGCTCCGAGAGTGCGGACTATGCCGCTTGCAAGACCTACGGACCTAAGTAATTGTAAACCGATAACAAGATAAAAACAAGCCTGCCGAATGGTGGGCTTGTTTCCTCGTTTAAACAGCTTTTTTGCTCACTCCGCACTCCACTCGAAGATATTGTCAAGCCGCTGTCCGTCCTTATATAGATCGTGCCATTCGGGCAGCCGCGCTACACGCACAAGCCGCGCTCCCAGCTTCTCGCACACACGCATTGAGGCATAGTTTGTGTGGTTATTGGTTATGAGCAGCTTTTTCATTCCATGTGCCCTTGCCACAGGCAGTAAGAGCCTGCACGCCATCCCGGCATAACCGTTTCCGCGAAACTGTTCTCTCACATTATACCCAACCTGCCCGCCGTAGTAAAGACCTTCGCAATACCCGATACGCAGATTTATATTTCCTACCTGCTCCCCGCCCTTACAAATGGCAAAGTCATACGAGGGGACATACCCTCTTTCCGGCTCTGCCGGTCTTTTTTGTGTACAGACGAGATATATAACTCCGTCCCCCATTTGAGGTATATCGACAAATCCATCGAAATGGCATGGCATGGAGTTGTAGTAGGCAATCTCCCGCCTCGTCTCCCATTCGTCGCGGAGAATGGCATAATGATATTCATCCCGCCGCTGACCGCGAATGATTCTATTCTCTTTAAAATGGGCTTCTCTGCGCATACCGTTACGCTCCATGACCCGGTATGAGCCGTAGTTCTCCGCATCACAAAAGGCACAGATACGGAACAAGGAAAGCTCCTCGAAGCCAAAACGTATAAGCTCCCCCGCAAGCTCTGTCCCTAACCCCTGTTTCCAATAGTCACGGTGCAAAACCCACCCAACCATACCCTCTGCTTCATTCCCGGTATAGGTTATCCCACAGCCGCCAATTGGTATATTCGTCTCTTTAAGCACGACAGCATATTGATAGTCGGTGACAGGTACCTTCTTACTAGCCTCAATTGAACGGCTGATAAAAGCACGGGTATCTTCCTCTTTGTTAGGTCCCCATATCATGAACCGTACATTCTCCATGACGGAAGCATATGCCTGTACGGCATTTATATCATCCTCTTGCCATGTTCTTAGTATCAGTCTATGCGTCTCCAATGCTTTCATTTGTGTTCTCCTCTCCAAACCTTGTACGCTTCCGATGTGTTTCTTATAAACTCCTCCACCACTCCCGGCGGGAACGCATCAGACGCAGTATCATCGTGCTCTACATGCCAGCGGTAGTTGCGTCTTAAAAAAGTGCGAACCTCCTCGCTTGTTGCCGCCTCGACCTCTCCATAGGCAGAGATACCGCAGGCGGTCATACGCTGCCACACCTCTTTACTCCAGGGTGTGTTATAGAAAAGGTATGCACTGGACAGTCCCAGCTCGTCACGATAATGCGAAAACCATCCCTCTCCCATACGCTCGATAAAAGCATCGCGCAGTGTTGTATCCCATTTCCAATCCACAAACAGATGGATGAGTACTCCCTCGGCGAAGCTGTCATCCCTGTCGGTGTGTGCTGCTCTATCCGCGAGAGCTGCCTCCCGGTTTTCATGAGAGCGCAGATGCGCCATGTCTTTCGCGTGCCATTCGCTCACAGCATCGGGCGCTACACTGCCTATTAGAAAGCGCACATCCGCGTCCGGATTTATTCTCTTTGCTACTGATAAATGAACCATTATCCCCGGCATTGTTTTCCTCCTAACTAAGTAACGTAGATATCATTTTACCGCCGCTTGATACTCGTCCTCGTAAATAATATCGCCTATATAATTAGTAAACACAACATCATATTGCACATTGTACTTCTCTAAGAGACCGGTCAATACTAATATCTTTTCCTCATACCTGCCCACTGTATCTGTCTTAAAATAGGTAACTGCCTTTTGAGGATTATTTCTCTCCGGATTTTCTTTATCGTAGAATGGCGGTACAGGGAGATTTTCACGAAACCATTCCTCTGTTTCCAGAAAGAGTGACTTATCATCTTCTGTAAAACGTTCTGCATAGAGGATATGCCAGTTCGCAGCGAACAGTCCCACGGGTTTTCCTGTCTTTCCTATGTATCTCGTCTGTATACGCATATATCTTTGTCCTAGCACTATTATTTCCTCCTGAGCGTAATTAGTACAGATATCTCCCTCACGGCTTTCTCCCGATATACATCAGATGCTCTGACCAGCACAATAACTCCTCATGTTCACAGGTAGCCTCCGCAAAGTCGAGCCACGCATTCACAACCTCGGGTGAGCGCGTCATTATGTTGTTCTCATTGGGCGAGAGAACACCCTCCTGACCGAACAGGTGCAGCTTTTCTAGCGGGAAGCGAGACATAAACGGCAGCACCTCGCCCGGCTGTATGAGAAAAGCGTCAGTAAACGCAGGTCCTGCATAGCTTTTCTTCTCTATCAGGCATCTGCGAAAAAATACATCCATCTCAACCTCGGACAAAATTATATCCGGGTCAATCTTCACTGCATATACTAATCCGCCGTACATACTGATAAACGAAGCAAATAAAAGTCCGCCCGGCTTTAAGAGCTTAAGCTCTGCCCAAACAGCACGTTCCCTGTCTTTTTCATCTAAAAGGTGGTATAGTGGCCCCATAATGAGCACATGGTCGAACTGCCCGCTCACGAGACGGTCTGCCTCTCTGGCATCGCCGCACACCGCATCGATGGTCACACCCTCATCACCCGCTCGTTCAAGTGCAAACCGGACATTCTCCTCCGCTAGGTCAAATAATGTAACCCTGCATCCGCGCTTTGCCAAATATATGGAATAGCGACCCGGTCCGCCGCCGATATCCAGTATACGCTCTCCTGGCTTTATATAGCGGTCAAGATAACGACAGGTGAGGAGAAACTCCGGTCTGTCCGCTATCCTCCCCCACTCCATTTGTGGGTCTTTGTTATAGCTGTCTTTTACAATCTTAACTGAATCCCTCATTATAGTTTCCTCCCTATCCATAATCCGTGCATACTGTGACCTATAATTGACGGCTGTTCACATGTCGAGAAATGATAATCCATGTACGCCAGAAATTCCTCTTCCGAGGCTTTGGTAAGCCTTTCGAGAAGCGGATATATTAATCCGTCTACCCCAGCATTGGTTAGCCGCTCAACTTTACATGGTGCTGTTAAGCTATCCGGCTCGTCAAAATCCATACCGTAAAAAACCTTGTTCGCACCTGTTTTCAAAACATTTCTTTGATAAGCTTCATCACTTAACCTATTGAGAAAATGATTAATATATACCGCGTTTCTGTTTATGTATGAAAAAATAAATATACCGCCCGGTTTAATAACGCGCAGACATTCAAGAATGCAAGCCTCCCTGTCAGCTCGTTCATGCAGATGGTAGAGTGCCCCCATGCAAAGCACTGCATCAAATTCACAGTCCGAAAACGGCAGAGAGAGTGCATCTCCTTTATAGATACCCTCCAGCTCATTCTCCCTGTCGTTATCACGTAAAAGATTTACATGCTCATCTATAAGATCACCTGCCGTTACACGGTAACCATCCCTTGCAAGCGGGAACGCATATGCACCCGCCGCCGCACAGCAATCGAGGACATGTCCGCCCTCCGGCAGATATTTTTTAATGAATCGCATGGTATTCACATACTCAATATTGTGCGCCCGATCTCGGGAAAACCTGTCTTTCTCACTGCTGTCCAATGTATAATAACCTATCAACTCATTATAATCCTTTTCCATCTATAACAGTCCTTCCAGATTAAGACACTCATGATCAACCAATATCTCACCTAAACCATAGGTTACACCCCGGACGACCTTGGCAAACTCGCCGTGATCGTCACTACCGGCTGTGATGAGCATATCATGCTCCCGGCAGAAATCCGCACACAATCCCGAAAACTCCGCGCTGTGGGAGGGATAATAGCACTCCACACCATCAAGCCCCATATTACTAAGCTCATTTAACGTCTTAATGAACACCTCCGGCGCTATATTAAAGCGTTCACCGGGATGCGCTAGCACCGCCTTTCCTTTTGCGGTGTGTATGACATCAATCACCGTTTTAATGTCGGGGAAGGGCTTATACGGCAGGATATTATACCTAGAGTAGAAGCTCATACAGTGCGGATATCCGTCAGTCAGCCCCTTAAACATGAGATAGTCCGCGCCTTTCCATCCGCCGTGGCTGGGGGTTCGTTGAAAGAGTTCATATTCCTCTGAAGATATTTCGGGATAGTCCACCGACATTTTCCGAATCAGCTCGACGCTCATGTACATTAAAATATCGGTATTATAGCTCATTAACCCGCCCAACACCTCATTGACGGGGTTATATCCGTAGCACAGTATATGGGGTGACAGCTCACCATACGCACAATCAAGCTCTACTCCGCGGATAAATGTCATATCCGCCGTCGCACAGGCTTTTTGCAGCTCCAGATACGCACCCGCTGTATTATGGTCACATACCGAAATGATTTTAATGCCTTTTTCCTGCGCTTTATAAACAAGCTCGGTGGGTGTGAGCGTGCCGTCGGAATACTGTGTGTGAAGATGCAGATCGGCGTACATATTTTTATACCCCCATATCAATAAATAATAAAAGAGACTAAAGGGTTATGTTTCCTTTAGTCTCTTTAGCTTATAAAATAGTTAGGCCTTTTTCTCTAACTGTTTTCGTAAACTAAACGGACCAAAGCCTGTGTACCAGAACCGGCATCAGACTTATGATTTCTATTAAAATTAGTATAAAATCTACACACAGTGCTCTACTCCTTTGCTTTTTTATTTGAATTATTATATCACCCTAAAAATGATTTGTCAATATTTTATTTACATAATGAAAATATATGGATATAATTCTATAATATCCCAAATATTACTCATATAATGTAGTTCCAATTGACAATTTACTGCACCTTTGCAAATAAGATAGTATTAATTATGTGTTAAAACATTGACATTGGCTCAACGATGGTTTAAAATGAATAGTAGGTAATAATATAATTTAACTATTTCAATCTGTGATTACGTCACTGTTAACGAGGGGGCATATATATGAGAGACAGCGGAAAAACAAAGATAATGGTTGTTGACGATAATATAACTAATCTCAATGTGGCTCGTATGGCTTTAGAGGAGCTTTATGATGTCATATTGATTCCATCCGGAGAGAAAGCGCTCACATTGTTTGACCGCATAACACCGGATCTTATTCTTCTGGATGTTGAGATGCCGGGGCTTAACGGATTTGACGTTATTAAGAAGATAAAGGACGCTCCCTCCCCCGTAAGGGATATTCCGGTTATATTCGTAACGGCAAAGGACGACAGCTCCAGTGAGTTTGAGGGGCTTGATTTGGGTGCGGTGGATTATATTACCAAGCCGTTCTCATTTCCTCTTTTGTTAAAGAGGGTGGAGCTTCATCTGGCTCTTGTCAATCAGCAGAGAGAGCTTCACAACTACAGTCAGAACCTTGAAAAGATGGTTGACGAAAAAACAAAGGTAATAGCAGAGCTTCAATACGCCATTGTGCATGTACTGTCCGATATGGTAGAGCGCCGCGACGGTTCTACCGGCGGTCACCTTATAAGAACACAGAGCTATCTGAAGGTGTTGGTGGGCGAGGTGCGCAAGGAGGCAGTCTACCGCGACGAGCTGTCTGATTTGGACATGGATTTATTTATCCACGCTTCACAGCTTCACGATGTGGGCAAGATGTCCATTCCGGACGGAATACTCCTAAAGCCCGGAAAGCTGACACCTGAAGAGTTCGAGATAATGAAGGGGCACACGGTGCTGGGTGAGAATGCTATAAAGTACGCTATGTCGAGCGTTCAGGAGAAGAGATTCCTTGAGATCGCCGCATCGTTCGCCGGTTCTCACCATGAAAAGTGGAACGGAACAGGCTACCCCAGAGCGCTTTCCGGTCGGGACATACCCATTGAGGGGCGTCTCATGGCGATTGTGGATGTATATGACGCGCTCATATCGGAACGTCCCTATAAAAAGGCATTTACTCATGAAAAAGCGGTTGAAATAATCCTTGCAGACAAGGGTACTCATTTCGACCCGCTTCTGATAGACGTATTTTCTAAGATAACCGATGTATTTGCGAAAATAGGAAGAACCAGTACGGATAGCGCAATTATATACTGAGAGGTATTGTCAGTATGGCAAATAATATTGATTTTAGCGTAAACCAGATAAAAGAGATGCTTTCTATCACAAAAATTGGAGCATGGGATTGGAACCTTCTGACAAACACTGTCATATACAGTGAGGAATGGGCGGGAATACTGGGATACAAGCTGTCAGAGCTTCCTCAGGATGTAAATACTTGGGAGAACATGGTGCTGCCCGAGGATCTTACTTATGCAAACAG
>CAYSTR010000022.1:0-13916 GCA_964433745.1 uncultured Oscillospiraceae bacterium
GCCCATGTTGATACGATTATCAAAGGTATCGAAGAAGCAATCGGAATAATGTTTACAGGACATATATTTCACGCCTTTCAGTCAGATATAAGTTACGGAGTTTTTTTACATTAAGACGAATAATTTTATACTCCATCACATAGTATGCAATAGTATGTTTAATGGTGATTTGGTTCACAATCTGACAAAAAAAATACATCCCTCGATATATAATTGTCTGGGGTGATGCTTCTTGAATATTATCTATGTAGATGTACTAATCGTACTAAACCTAATAGTCAACTATTTTCTTCTTCTGTCTACAGCACGTCTATCCGGACGGCGTACTGCCCGTCTGCGCTTTTTTCTCGGCAGTCTTTTCGGGGCTTTATGCTCTCTTCTCATATTTGTTCCGCTTAATTTTTTTGTCTCCCTTTTAGTCAAGCTCCTAATTACCGCCTGCATGACGTTCATATCATTCCCCTACAGGGGTGCGGTTACCTTCCTTAAAACCCTGGGCTTTCTTTTTTTTATAAGCATTGTGTACGCCGCCGTTATGCTGGTTTTCTGTAGTTTGTTTGCTCCCACGCTCATATATGTATCCTCCGGCATGGTCTACCTTGATATAAATATTCTCATGCTAGTGGGCTTTACCGTCTGCTCCTACATACTCATAGGCGTATACGAGCGCATTCGCGGTGCGGGGGTAAAAAGCGCCGCTTCACCCATTGTGTACCGCATGAAGATATCAAGCAAGGGTTCTTTTGCCTTTGTCAGCGCCTTTGTGGATACAGGAAACAATCTAAAGGATTTCTTCTCCGGCTATCCGGTCATCGTATGCGAATATAATTCCGTTCTTTCCATTCTGCCGGAAGAGATTATCGACTATTACGAGCATGGCGGGAATGTTGACAAGGTAAAAACCGCGGGTCTTCGGCTCATACCCTACTCAACCATATCCTCCTCCGGGCTCATCCCGATATTCATGCCCGACTATATACAGCTGTCCCACCGGGGCGGTGACAAATATGCAGAAAACGTCTATATCGGCGTGTGCCGCGGTGCTCTCACAGGCAAGGGATACACAGCACTCTTAGGGCCTGACATTAAGTATCAAACCCGCACTTTAATAAATACGTCACATAAAAAAGGGGAATAAGAAGATGGGGATTATTATGCTTCTGGACAAAATAAGCGGCTTGCTAAAGGAGTTTCTCGGACGAAGCGCCCACTACATAAACGGGCCCGAGACGCTGCCGCCGCCGCTTAACCCAAAGGAGGAGCAGCTGGTTTTTGACCGGCTGTCCGAGGGAGGGGAGGAAGCACGGCAGACCCTCATCGTCCACAATCTGCGGCTTGTGGTATATATAGCAAAAAAGTTTGAGTCCACCGGAATATGCGTCGAGGATCTCATATCCATCGGCACAATCGGGCTTATTAAGGCTGTCAACACATTCTGCCCAGTGCGCGGAATCAAGCTTGCCACCTACGCCTCACGCTGTATCGAGAACGAGATACTCATGTATCTGCGCAAAAACCAGCAGCAAAAGTCCGACATATCAATAGACGAGCCCCTCAATGTGGACTGGGACGGCAACGAGCTTTTATTATCCGACATTCTGGGCACTGATTATGACGCCATCAACCGCGACATCGAGCAGGATGTGGAGAAAAACCTTCTCCTCACCGCCGTAGAGGGGTTATCCGAGCGCGAGCGCACGATTATGCAGATGCGATTCGGGCTTATTGACGGCACTGAGCGCACCCAGAAGGAGGTCGCCGACACCATCGGCATATCCCAGTCCTACATATCCCGGCTGGAAAAGCGTATTATCAAGCGGCTCAAGCGGGATCTTGAGAAGATGATATAGGTGGGGCGGGGGAAAACGAGCTGTCACCTAGAAGTATTTCTAGCATAAGCAAAGACCCCAAACGAAAGCCATCAGTAAAGGATTAAGATATGTAAAGAGCTTAACATCAAGCTCTTCCCTGACGAAAACGAGCCTTAGTAAGCGGAAACGCTCTACCAAGGCTCGCTTTTCTATCTTGCCAGTTTATTGACAAAATCGCGCATTTCCTCTTTTGTCTTAACCCCGTGGGCGCTGTCAATAATCGACTGACGCTCGTCCTCTGTCAATGCGGCAAAGTGCTCCATGGCCTGCTCGTTCTGGCTTAGTGCCATACCGAAGCCCAGCGGGATACCCTCGCCGTTTACATAGTTTTTCACATTTTTCACTCCTTACATAAAGCTCTTACCTTTATTATGCGCAGTAAACGGCCTATCCCCGCATAACCCTACAAAAGATTTTGTAAAATTTTTTCTTTATGTATTGAAAAGGACATGGCAATTGTGTATAATAATCTTTATGAGATAATCGTAGGAGGAAAAAATATGCCCTTTATGCCATTAAACGCACCGGCGGGAGCGGAAGCCGCAGTAGACCCCACCCTAGCACTTTTAGTCCAGATTGTACCGTTTCTCTTAATCGGTGTTGCGTTTTACTTTATTCTTATTCGCCCCCAGAAAAAGAAAGAAAAGAAGATTCAACAGATGCGCAAGGATATTCAAGTCGGCGATGAAATAATCACAACCGGCGGAATCATTGGGCGCGTCGTCACCATTCGCGAGGACACCCTCGTCATCGAGACCGGTAGTGACCGCTCCAAAGTCAGAATAGCCAAGTGGGCCGTTCAACAAAACAACACCATTCACGACGAAGCCGAATAACCAAGCTGCGCCTGGACGCGCTGAATTCCTATTCTTATTTTTTCGTTGTTCTTATTTTGTGCTCTCGGGGCGGTACTAAGCTGCACCTGGACGCGTTGAATTTCTATTCTTATTTGGTGGTTATTCTTGTTTTGTGCTCTCGGGGCGGTACCAAACTGCGCCTGGACGCGCTGAATTCCTATTCTTATTTGGTGGTTATTCTTGTTTTGTGCTCTCGGGGCGGTACTAAACCGTAATGGATTTTAGTTATTCTGTATTTACTTGTCTTTTTTTTGGCGAATAATGGGGACGAGTTGCGAATATGATGTAGTAATATTCATTACGGAGGGGTTTTTATGAGAGCTTCACAGGCGGCGGTAAACGCCAATACCGGTATCTATACCTACATTAAATGGATGCTTATTGCAGTGGCGGCGGGGGTAGTAGCCATTCTTGCGGTCATGAGTGTGTTCGCTATGGTTATGTCAGCCAGCGGACTGCCTGTGACTATAGCAGATTCCTTAGCTATTGTCGCCGTCTCCATCGGGTCTTTAGTCAGCGGCTACATTGCTGCCAGGCTGTTTAAGAAAAACGGCATGTTAATCGGGCTTATTGCGGCTGTTGTTATGTTTGTCATTCTCTTTATTCCGGGGATTCCCGATGGAATTGACAACTCCGGCTTAGTAAAGCTTATCTGTATACTCATTTCGGGCATTGCCGGAGGTATCTTCGGAGTGAGCGCCCGCCGCAAACACAAATAGCTTATGAGCGCTTTTGTGCTTATATATAGTAAAACTAAAGGAGCAAAAATATGCATATTAAAACCGTTTCCACGAAGAATCTAAAGGCCTCTGCCACACACGGCGGCTGCGGCGAATGTCAGGCCTCCTGCCAGTCGGCTTGCAAGACCTCCTGCACCGTTGCCAATCAGCAGTGCGAGCAGACAAAAAATGTACAGAATACGGACAATAAATAGAGGATGGTACATACATATTCCTTTAACAAAACGAACCTGGTGTTGGACGTCAACAGCGGGGGCGTTTTTGTTGTCGATGACCTAACGGTAAAGCTTATAAATCTCATTTCCGCTCCTCTTTCCGAACAACCGGATGCCGCTTTGCTTTCTCATTTCCCCGAAAACGAGCACCCTATGGTGCGCGAATGCTACAGTGAGATATATGCACTCTACGAGGGCAAGCAGATATTTACCGAGGACGAATGTGCGGGTCTGACAAGCAAGCTGGGGGATGCCCCAGTCAAGGCTATGTGTCTGCATGTGGCGCACGACTGTAATCTGCGCTGCCGGTACTGTTTTGCGCACACTGGCGATTTCGGTGCGGGGCGCGGTCTCATGGATTTCGAGACCGGCAAACGCGCCGTGGATTTTCTCATAGAGCAGTCGGGAAGCAGACGAAATCTGGAGATAGATTTCTTCGGCGGCGAACCCCTCATGAACTTCTCCGTAGTCCGGCAGCTTGTAGACTATGCCCGCTCCCGCGAAAAGGAGACAGGCAAGTGCTTCCGCTTCACGACAACGACAAACGGTCTTTTATTAGACGATGACAATATCGAATACATTAACCGCGAGATGTCAAACGTAGTCCTCTCTCTGGACGGACGCAAGGCTGTGAACGACAGAATGCGCCCCACACCGAACGGACACGGTTCATATGACGTTGTTTTACCTAAATTCAAGAAGCTGGTGGAGGGGCGCGGGAACAAGGACTGGTATGTCCGCGCCACCTTTACTAAAGAGAATATAGACTTTGCCGAGGATGTACGTCATCTATATGAGCTGGGATTCGAGAACATTTCGGTTGAGCCGGTAGTTCTGGAGGACAATTCCCCATACGCGCTGACCGAGGCGGAGCTCCCCCTCATATTAGCGGAGTACGAGCGGCTTGCCCTCATGATTGCGGACATGCGCTCCAACGGTAAAAAGATAAACTTCTTCCACTTTCGTCTCGATCTGACCGGAGGGCCGTGTGCTCTCAAGCGGCTGCGGGGCTGCGGGTGCGGCAACGAGTATGTCGCCATTACGCCCGAGGGGGAGATATACCCCTGTCACCAGTTTGTGGGTCAGCCTAGTTGGCAGATGGGTACATTGACCGGCGGGTTTTCCAAGCGATATCCCGACGGCAGTACACCGTTTTACGACACAAGCATCTACGCTAAGAAGGACTGCCAAGCCTGTTTTGCCCGCTTCTATTGCAGCGGGGGCTGTAACGCCGCCAATGCTGCCTATTGCGGGGGAATACTCAATCCCCACCCCATGTCCTGTGAACTCGAACGCAAGCGCGTGGAGCTTGCGGTATGGCTGTCATCCATTGATAGTTAAAATTAAAATTAAAACGAAGCCGCCGGAAATTCCGCGCGGCTTTGTTTATTCTATTCTGCCTGTTTCATCCGCATAAACCCTCGCACGACAAGGGAATACTGGTGTACGCCTAAGGGATATGTAAGTGCTGTCCACATGAGCTTTACCCGGTTTCCCGCTCCTATGTAACCGGGATTAGCCGTCTGCTCTGCTATAAGGGCGGTCAGACCTATGACCATCTGCAACGGAATAATCATCAAGAACCGGTAGAGAAGCTCAATGGGAATCAACCCCGATAGTGCCAGAGCAGGGACTAGAACATATCCCAAAATCTCCGTATAAACAAGTAACAGCTCAAATATCCACAGATACGGTATTGTTAGAAGCCCCAGAAATCCGTACCGAGGATTGAGCGTCATTCCCTTGTACCCGGTTAGGCAGGCGCGAAGCCCCGACTGCCATCTAATCCAGCTTGTGGGCAGTGTATCCCCCATACCCGCCATATTTCCCACCACCGTATTATTGGTTGTGACACGGCAGTGCCGCCGCCCCGCTTTATGGTAGCGTAAAAGCTTGAAGCTTATATCCATATGGGTGCTTTTATGGTCAATAGTAAACCCGCCGCAGCCTATGACTGCCGATTTGCTGTATATCGCAAGTGTTCCGTGTCCAGACGAAAGTGTTGCATAGATGTTCGGGAGCATAAGCTCTGCGTGACCTTTTGCTATAACCACTCCGTCACGATAGCGGGCACGTCTTAACCTTCTGTCGCGGCGAAATCCGGTGTTTCTGACTACACCGCTGGATATTACCGTGTCCGAACGTGTCAAAAACTCGTAGCCCAGCTTTAAAAGCGCATCATTCTCCAGTGTCATGCCATGCTCCAGTATCGTAACAAGGGGGTACTGTGAGACGTTTACACCGCAGTTAATCATGTCGGAAAGCCCGGTGTACGCCTTATCCACATAGCGAAGATTGGGATGTGTACCGCTTTGATACAACCCGCGAAACCGCCGCATACGTATTGACTTGCGAATGGAGCCCTCCACCTGAACAAGCGAGAACGTCTTTAGCATGGTCTCATGTGAATCGTTCCGGCGGCTGTCACACAGGATTACAACCTCATATTCGGGGTAGCCGAGACTAAAAAGTCCCTGTACCCACTCTATATCAATAGGGTCGCTTGTTATTACGGGCACGATGATGGTCAGCGGCATGACGTTGGCAGAGGTTCGCAGCCCATCAGTGTCTATACACATGGATTTGTTTTTGCTTCTTTTTGTCGAGATAAACGACATGCATACCTGAAACAGCATGAATATATAGTAGGAAAGTGAGAGTGTAACTATAGTCAAACACACATAATAAAAAAAGTCCATATACTCCTCGTTACTGCCGCGGTCAATCCTTAATCCTCATGACATGGCGTATCATGTCAGCGGCGTACACATCGTTGCCGCGCAGGACTAGATTTGCGTACTCCATCCCCTGCGGCATGGCTAAAAGGGTACGTGCGGCATTATAGCGCACCCACCACTCCGAATCACCCACGGCGCGGGAGACATTTGCAAGCGCCGTTTCGGTATTATATCTGCCCAGTGCTTTAACGGCGGCATTGCGTACAACCCAGTCCCTGTCGTTGGAGGCTAGAACGAGATTGTACTCATACTCCGCTTTTCCGATATTTCCCAGAGCCGTGGCGGATGCCGCTCTATGCGACATGTTTCTGCTTTTCATCCCATCTAGGAAATACTGCGAAAATTCGGGGAATCCATAACCCGATACCGCCTTTACGACTACAGAACGGAGATACTCGTCCCCGCTCTCAATAAGCTTAATAGCAAGCGGCTTAATATCCTTGCCGTACTTACCGAGAAGCTCGACTAAAAGCCTATATGAAAGGTTTCGGTTAACCTTTTGCTTTAGTATAAAGTCACACACCACATCCTCCGCGCCTAAGCGAAACAGAGCCATGAGGGCATTGTATTTAAGCTCGTTATTGCGTGACGGCAAAAGCTGCTTGATATAGTCGGTCTCATCGCTCATGCCATACTCACCGATACGCATACATGCGTGCGCTTTTAGATAGGGATTTTGACGTTTAAGCTGCTCCGAATAAAATCCCACCGGGTCTAGGGTGCTCACGATGAGAAATATCGCTTTTTGCGCAGTCTCCTCGTTGCCGGGAGCTATGGAGATTCCGTTAAAAAGCTTGTTGGTCAAGGTGTCATAACAGTACCGGCGTCTCCCGGTGACCTTTTTTAACGTCCTCACCTTTATGTGCATATCCTCGTCGGACTGCGCGTTAATAACCTCACGTAAAAGCTCTTCCACTCTGACTGAAATCCGCTCTCTCCGCGCTATTGCTTTTCCCTGTACAACCCCCGCCAGCATAAGCCATATACATTCTAATGCCGCTATAGCCAGTAGTCCCGTGAGGATATATATGTAAAACATGCTCCACCTATTCCGGCTTAGAATACTTCTCCATAATCTGCTTTATATCAATCTTTGTTGATGTCTGCGAGGGTTCGCCCACCTTAGGCGCGGGCGCTGGTGTTGGTTCAGGCGCTGGTGCAGGGTCGGGTATGTTCTCCACTGGTATGTTCTCCACTGGTGTGCTCACCGCAGGTGTGCTCACCGCAGGTACATCCTCCGTATGTGTGTCCACTATAGGTGTGCCCGCCGCAGGTGCGCCCACTGCAGGTGCGCCCACTGCAAGTGTGGATGTTGGGAGAAAGGGTGCTCCATTTGAGTAATCCTCTAGGGTTATGTTGTCGTAATGCTCTACACTCTTCTCAATCTGCGTGTATATCTCGTTCTTGGTCTGTTTTAGGCGTTCGGCAAAAATGTCGAGCTTGGGAGACTCGTCTGCAAACGTCCCGAATAGCTCCTCAATGGCTATAATGTGCGATTTCGCCTCGCAAAGCAGTGCGTCTATGCTGCTTCTGGACTCACCGATTCTGCGAAACAGCACCTTTACGCTGTCGATATCCCCGGCAAGCTCCCGATATGTACGTTCTACTACCGCCTCGATATTTAGTCTGGCATCGCCTACGAACAGCTTACTGCTGTCCAGAGCGTGGGCGTACATCCGCTCTATTATGTTAAAGTTCGCCGACTGGCGGGATTGCAGCGACATAATCATGCCGCGTAACCCCTCGTTTTCGGTCGTCAGCTCGTTTATGCGCTCCTCCTGCTCACGCAGCTTAGAAGCGGTTTCGCTCTCGTCTGCCGTCTCCTTGGCGGCGGCGGCTTTTTGCTGTAGTGAGTGGATTAATTCGTCCTTTTTACCCAGCTCGGTCTTTAGTGTTTCCCACATGGCTGTGCTCTCGTCCAGCTCACTGCGAAGCTTTTCTATCTGTTCATCCTGCTGTTCAAAAAGCTTCTCGACTTCCTTTTTGTCGTACCCCATCATTTCCTTTTTGAGATTGGTCGGCAACATATGAATCCCCCTTGAAATATACACCTTTAGGTGATTATATCATACTTATTCATTAATTACAACACTTTATATCAAAAATACAGCAAAAGACATGCCGCCTATGAGCACACGCCCCGGCTCGGAACGGCTGTTACCGTAACTGATTAGTGCCTCCCCCGCGCCAAAGGGCAGTGAGGCGGTCTCCTCTCCCCGGTTTATGACACACAGCACACCGCTTGCTCCATCCTCTGTACAGCGGGTGAAGGCTACCACATTGTTCTCGGTATACACAAGCTCGAATAAACCCTCGGCAAACTCCTTGCGAGATCTTCTCACTAGAGCCAAACGTCTCACCAAATCGGTAAAGGGCGAGCTTATCCTGTTCCACTCAAAGTAGCCGCGGTTAAACGGGTCGAGATACCCCTCCATGAGCACCTCATCACCGTAATACACCGTCGCAAGCCCCGGCATGGTAAATCCCAAAAAGAAGCACAGCGCCGCCAGCTTCTCCCCGCGCTCCCGCTGCCACTGGGACAGAGGATGCGCCGCCTGCCACTCCCTGTCACGCCCATTTGGCGGTTCACCCACCAAATCGGTAATGAGCCGCACCGTGTCGTGGGTGGACAGGCAGTTCATGAGCACATCTATAATCGGCTTGGGGTAGTTCTCGATAATGGTCATTATCCGATAGGCAAAGAGCTTTGCATTTCCCATCTTCACAAAATCTATAATAGCATTCTTAAACGGATAGTTCATAACACTGTCCAGCTCATGCCCGGTCAGATATGCACGTCTGCGGTCGTAGCTTATCTTGTTGGATGCGTCCTCCCACACCTCGCCTATGAGAAACGCCTCCGGATCGCAGGACTTTATAGTCTCGCGCACACTCTTAATAAAGCTGTCAGGCAGCTCGTCCGCCACATCCAGACGAATACCCTTACAACCCAGCTTCATCCAGCGGCGAATGACACCATTTTTACCGCAGATGAACTCCTTATAGCTCTCGTTCTCCTCGTCCACCTCCGGAAGTGTGTCAAACCCCCACCAGCTCTCGTACTTGTCCGGCCATTCCGAGAAGCGAAACCACCCGAAATAGGGGCTTTCCTTGCTCTGGTACGCACCTATGCTGTCGTATCTGCCGAAACGGTTAAAGTACACACTGTCGCTTCCCACATGGGAAAAGGCACAATCTATAATAATGCCGATGCCCCGCTTTTCGGCTTCCTTGCAGAGCTTTGAAAACTCCTTATCTGTGCCTAGCATAGGGTCGGGGTTCATGAAGTCGGCGGTGTTGTAGCGGTGGTTGGAGTGCGCCTCAAATATGGGGTTTAGATAGATAAGTGTAACGCCTAGATCCTTGAGATAATTAAGCTTGTCCATTATGCCCTGAAAATCCCCGCCGAAATAGTCGTTGCAGTAGAACTCTCCGTCGGAGGCTTTTCTGTGGTTCGGCTTGTCAGTCAGGTCTGTGTGGATTATCCTGTCCTCCCGCACACCCTTTTTAGGCTTACCTGAGCAGCAGAAGCGGTCGGGAAATATCTGGTAGATAATCCCGCCCTTTAGGTGTTTGGGGGTGGTGAACTCCTTTTCGTACACTGTCAGCTGCCATGTATGTGTCGAGTTGCGGTTCTCCTCCGCTTGGGACGAGTCGGTCTTGCGCCTAAAGTAGTACGTCCCGCCCGGATACGCCCCGGCGAAGTAGTAGAAGTACACCCCGCTCCCCGAAAGTGTGAGGGTACACTCATATATGTCGCCGCTGCCCTGCATGTGGATAAACTCCATGTTCTGGGTAGACAGCTCCCCCATATCGTGCTTTACGAGCATGGTCATGCGCAGCACGCCCAGATGGCGGGGGATACACACTCGTATACGCACCGGCTGACCGGTAAGCACCGCTCCAAACGGCTGTTTATATAGTGAACTGCGGCTGTCGAATATGACCTTGTGTGAATACAGCGCAAAGCTCTCGTTCGGCATGAAAACACCCCCGTAAAAATATACTGTTATATCCATTGTATAACCAAAAAAGCCATATTGTCAAGTAAATTCTTGCATTTACAGACACTTTATGTTATATTGTTAGTATATAACCAAATAAAGGGGGTTATGCTGTTGCCGGATATTCGTTGTGTAATTCTTGCCGCAGGAGACGGAAAACGCATGAAATCGAAAAAACCCAAGGTCATGTGCCCTATTTTATTCAAGCCCATGATCCAATGGGTATATGACTATGTAAAGCAGTCGGGTATTTCGCATGTATCGGTAGTGTACGGTCAGGGCGGCGAGCACATTATGCGCGCTCTGGGGGACGAGCCGGTTTATATTCATCAACCGGAGCGCAAGGGGACGGGTCACGCCGCCGCCTGCGCCGAGAGCTTTTGGGAGACAGGCGAGCATGTCCTCGTGCTGTGCGGTGACGCGCCCTTTGTGTCGGACGACACCATACGCGAATCCCTCTCCCGCCACCTCTCTTCTGAAGCGGACATAACCGTCATTACGGCGCGTATCCCGAATCCTACAGGATATGGCCGTATCATCAGAAACGGCGATGAGGTGAGTGCCATAGTCGAGCAGAAGGAGCTTTTGCCCGGTCAGGAGCAGATTGACGAGGTAAACTCCGCCGCCTACTGGTTTAGGGTGTCCGCGTTAAAGGACGCTCTGCCGCTTGTGTCCGCCGACAATAACCAAAATGAGTACTACCTCACGGACACCGTGCGTCTCTGTGCCGAGCGCGGCGGTCGATGTATAGCATATGAAGCCCATCCCGATGCTATTCTGGGCGCAAACTCCCGGGAAGCGCTCATGGAGTTAAATGAGCTTGCCCGTATGCGCATTATAAGAAAGCACCTTGCCTGTGGGGTACACATTGTATCGTCCGACGGCGTACTCATAGGCCCTGATGTAACCATAGGCGCAGACACCGAAATTCTGCCCGGTACAATCATCAGCGGTCACACCGAGATAGGGGAGGACTGCGTGATAGGTCCTAACTCCCGCCTGGAGGACTGCACTGTCGGGGACGGCTGTATCATCAATGCCTCCCAGCTGGAGGAAAGTACCGTCGGGAACGGCGTGAGAATCGGGCCGTTTTCACATCTTCGTCCGCACAGCGCATTGGCAGACGGGGTAAAGGTCGGGAATTTTGTCGAGATTAAGAACTCCCATGTGGGAGCTAATACAAGTGTAGCGCACCTCACCTATATAGGGGACAGTAATTTCGGGGAGCGAATAAATGTGGGCTGCGGGGTTATCACGAGCAACTATGACGGCAAGCATAAGCACCGCACCAAGGTCGAGGATGGCGTGTTCATCGGCTGCAATGTGAATCTTATAGCGCCGGTAACAGTAAAGTCGGGCGCATATATAGCTGCTGGTTCTACTATAAACAAGGATGTACCTGAGAACGTCCTTGCTATAGCAAGAGCAAGGCAGGAGATTAAAGAGGGTTGGAAGAAAAACTAGTATTTTCGCGAGAGGACGGCGGGGTTATGGGAGTATGCATATAAAGCGCCTTTTATGGGTTTTATTTGGTCTTTACTGCATTGTTATGCTATGGCTTTTGTTTGGACAGCGGATTGGTCATAATGATTATGGTTTGTATTTTGACTTACTTTTTGCGAACCTAAATGTTGTGCCGTTTAGAACAGTTACGGAATATGCTTCTGTTTTGAGCGGCTCTGCCGGTTCTTTAGCTGTGCGCCACGCTATTATCAACCTAGGCGGTAATATAATAATGTTTGTGCCGCTGGGCTTCTTTTTGCCCTGCCTGTTCCCCTTGCTCCGGGGCGTTATAAAATATCTGGTTTTTCAGATTGCGGTAATAGTCATTATTGAGCTGGTGCAGCTTTTTACCCTCCTCGGCAGCTGCGATATTGATGATTTGATATTTAATACCGCCGGTGCATTCATCGGGTTTTTGCTTTTTAGGATGGTTTACAATGCACGTCTAAGGAGGATGCAGAAGCCCTAACCGCCGCGAAGCGGAAAACCACACTTAGCTCTTAGTCTAAAATAAAGGATACACATATGACATTTACCCAACTCTTTCCCCCCACTGCCGCCGCTTTAGCTCCCATGGCGGGGTTCACCGACCATGCATTCCGCATGACCTGTAAAAATGAGGGCGCGGGTTACCTTGTCTCCGAGATGACCTCCGCACAGGGGCTTGTTTACGGCTCAAAAAAGACCACCGAGCTTCTTTTCCGCACCGAAATAGAGCGTCCGTTTGCCGTACAGCTCTTTGGGAGCGACCCGGACGTTATGGCTCGCGCCGCTTCCCTCACGCTCGAATATTCCCCCGATGTCATCGATATAAATATGGGCTGTCCCGCTCCTAAGATTGCCGGAAACCGGGCGGGGAGCGCTCTCATGGGCGACCCCATTCTGGCGGGAGCTATTGTACGCGCTGTAGTCTCTGCTGTCCACATTCCTGTGACCGTGAAGATTCGTGCGGGACTCACCGCCGACTGTAAAAACGCCGTGGAGCTGGCAAGGATTGCCGAGCAGGGCGGGGCGGCGGCTGTCACCGTACATGGGCGCACTAGGGAGCAGATGTACGCCCCGCCGGTTGACCTTGACATTATCCGGGATGTAAAGCGGGCGGTAGATATCCCTGTCATCGGTAACGGCGATGTGACCGATGAAAAGAGCTTTATTCATATGCGCGAATATACCGGCTGTGACTATGTGATGATAGGGCGCGGAGCACTCGGTAATCCCTTTATCTTTCGCCGCATAAAGGCTCTCCTGACAGGGCAGACCGCACCCGCCGTTACACTAAAGGAGCGCATGGATACGATGCTCTCGCACATTACACTACTTGTTGCGGACAAGGGGGAGTATGCCGGGATTAGGCAGGCGCGCTCCCATGTCTGCCATTATGTGGCGGGGCTTCGCGGGGCGGCGGCGCTTCGCGCCAGGGCGGTTTCCCTTATGACGCTGGCAGACGTACACTCATTGGCAGAGGATGTGCTCTCGTCCTACAGGGGCGAATAATTTTCTCTCCCCGCTCATATTATTTTATTGAGTACAAAGCAAAGGGGAGCGAATCTAGGTGGACAAGGTTTTTGAGGGGACAGTCGAGCTTAAAGCTCCCGCCGCACCCCCTAGGCGCACCGGTAAGAGCGCGGTGTTCTCTGTTGGCGGGATTGTGCGGTCGAGACGGCTGTATCTCGTTTTTCTTGCGCTGTTTATTCTGGGGGTGTTTCTCGGCAGTATCGCCGTGGGGCTTTTTCCCGAGCTGACAGGGGAGATGGACGGTCTCACCACATCCTTCCTCAAAATAAAGGGTGAGCAGAGCTATGTCACGGCGGCTACCGGTTCGTTTCTTCGGGGGCTTTTATACCTGTCTGTGGTATTTGTGTGCGGATTTTGTGCGATATCCTTTCCTGTCCTCTTTTTTGTACCTGTTTTCTATGGACTGGGTATAGGCGTGACTGCCGGGTATCTCTACTACTGTTACGGTGTGACAGGCTTTTTTACGGCGCTTT
>CAYSTR010000023.1:0-13851 GCA_964433745.1 uncultured Oscillospiraceae bacterium
CTGTAAGTTTATTAAGTATTAAAACATCGGTTTCTGGATAGGCAAAGGAAACCTCTTGAAACTCAATGCACTGGGGTTCTTTTATGTTTACACATGGAATATCCTTTGCACCTGCCGTTTCGGATAACTTACTGAAGGTGGATAAATCCCTTAAGTATTCGTAATTGTTTGCAAGCTCACTCGTTATATGAGTCAGTTCCCACGACATCATTTGTGCAAGCCCAAATGTGGCTGTAACAAGGCTGATAAACATACCGACACTGATTTCGCCGGAACCAAGTGGAGAGATCAGTACACTGGCGACCAAAACCGAAATCAGCACAGTTATAAGGCTGGCACTTTTCATTTTAATAAAGCGGTTCTTTTGTGCATTTACATTAATTTTATAAGCAGCTAAGTACTTTTCATAGTACCGTATATTTAGCTCATCAGAATACGAGAATAATGTTCTCTCTTCCACATTATCCCGCCCTGTCAGCACACTCTGTAAGTACCCGGCTCGGCGTGTATACTTTGCTGCTTCTTTTGAGGCTTTGTAATTCGTTTTACCGCTCTTTACCGCTAACCAAAACAGAGGAATGGAAAAGCTAAGTATAACCAAAGCTGCCCACCATACCTGAACAACAAGAACAAGAATAATTGACGATACGCGCAGAACTATATCACACATTCGCAGCAGAATATCAAAACCATCGCAAATCCGCTTTGCGGGGTCTTTACCTACACGTTCGATTAAGTCCCATGTATCATTGTTTTCAATATGCTTATATTCAAGCAATGCTCGTTTTTCTGTAACTGAAACCTGAAAAGCCTCGGTGAGTTTGATGTCCATTTTTGCTCGAACCAATCCCATCAGAGCAAATGTAATATATTGGTGAGAGATCAGCAGTATAATCCATATGATCGGCCATGTTATCGCCGCTTGCTCGGCTTTACCATCTACAATTTTTATCGCAGTGTCAATGAAGCTCGCTGTTGCCAACACTCCTAGCGACGGAATTAATGCATAAATGATCTTATCGATAATACGCAAAAATGATAGCATTGGTGATACTACAAATGGGATTTTCAAGAAATCAATCAGTTTGTATTGGCGGCTTTCTATCGTCATGTTACGTCCCTTCAAGTACTTACCCTTTTCTACACACTAAGCTCGAGATAATAGGGGAAACATAATTCGATTGTCCTTAAATATGTTTTCTTTCCATGACAATACAACTCAACCACTACCGGCTAAAGCCGGTAGGTTGGTGGGGCGGCTAAAGCCGCCTAAAGACAGTGCTTGACTGTGATAATACAACATCAGAAAATGTATAAGAAAGACCATTAATATTCATCTGCATTTTTGCCTCCTCAATATCTACTAAAGCGGGTGGAAAAGCATATTGTGACTAATAGTATAGCAGATATTATTGTTTATTACAAGCAAAAACAACAAGACCCCTTACTCATTCGAAATATTAAGTTGTTGCTGAATAAAAGCCGGTTAATCTAAAGGCGAGTGCTTTAAAGCCATGTATATAGACAATCATGAAAAGGCGGTGACCAGATGGTCCGCCGCCCTTTCATGATTGTTATTTGACTACCGTTCGTATTAATTCTTATCACTACTTGCTTTTCTTAGTACTAAAACGTCATAGCCGTTAAGTAAAACCTCGCCCTCTAAATTACACGCTCTTATAAGATCAAAAAAAGCAGTGTGTAACTTTATAGATACATCTGAACTGGAAAAGTTCATGATAAAGAAATACTCTACACCTGCCTTTGCTCGAACCTCCAGTTCGGCACATTCAGGGAGCTCCAAAAGCTTGTCATATGGATGTATAACACCCGTATCTTCTAAAAAAGCTGTCGCGGTTTCCTTTGCAAAACCGCCGCCAAAATAATACGCCGCACCGCCATGACTATACTCCCGACATACAAGACCCGGTTTACCCTCATAATAACCTCCGTCATATGTTCCGAAGACTATGCCGCCATTCTCTGCTGATAGGATTTCATTAAAGGACGGTGCCGGCAAAACCCGTCCGTTCCAATTTATTGAAACCGAAGGTTCATAGCTTGCAACAATAGTATAGTCTGTTATAGAAACACCGCCAAGCTTCGCCGCAAATCCGGGCATGGGAATCGTTTGATAAAAACCGCGTTCATCCTTGTAGCCGGTTCGCGCACCTAATACAAGCCTTCCGCCGTTTTCGCAATAGGTTTCTAATAAATCGGCCGTTTCTCTTGTCATAATCGATGCGTGCGGGTATATGAGAAGCTCATACCGAAGCAGCTGCTCGGCAGTTAGGTCACTATTAAGATATACAAAATCCAGCGGTGTATGAGAATACTGTGCCGCTAAAACCCAGTTGTATGTGCTTGCTCGTGCTAACGGTCCATACCATTTGTCACGCTCGCCATCCCATTCATTGAGATAATCACATAACACCGCCACCTTTGCGATATTTTTCGTTCCGGCCAATTCACAAAGGTTTTTTATCTCGCAGCCGATTTGCTGAAGCTCCTTTACCCTTCGGTTGGGGACATTGGACGGATCGTTGATACCATGCCAATACATCTCGGTTCCAAACCCACATGTACGCCAACGGAAATAGCTGATAAAATCCGCACCATGCGCGATTGATTGATAGGTCCACAATCGCATCTGACCGGGCCTTGGTGCACATTGCAGCATTGCAAAGTCCCATCCTCCGGCACCCGATTGCTGCTCCATTACACCAAAGTTAGCAGAGATTGACCGTGTTTTTGACAGATGAATAGCCCACGCCCGATCCTTGAGTTCCCCACCCCCTCCTCCGTCAGCGGAATAGGCAAAGTTTGGATAACTATCGTATGTAATAAAATCGAGCGCTGTCTCGGTCAGCTCATGTGAATCTAGGTGACCGAATACACCGTTTGTAGTAATAAACTGATTCTTGCAGTGATGACGAAGAATGTCGGCCTGCTTCTTCACAAACGCGATAGCACTATTAGATATAAACTGCTTTTCCAAAAGCTCTAGGTGCGGGTTAGCCTTACCAGCGATTGTTTTGCGTGTGAGATAAACCTCGTCCCAGTCTGTGTAGGTCTGATTCCAAAAAACCGCCCCTATCGCATCGTTAAAAGCCTTAAGCGTTCCAAAACGTTCTACAAGATACTTTCTGAATGCCGTGTGATCACAATCAGAGTAAAATACATCCGTCTCGCAGTTAATCTCATTGTCAATCTGCCAACCTATAACGGCCGGATGGGTGCCGTACTGTTTTGCCAGCATCTCGGTGACGCGGGCACATAGACGGTTATACTGGGGTGAATTGTATGTATAATGCCGACGGTGTCCATTATGAATCAAATGGCCGTATATATCGGCATTTAAAATCTCCGGGTACTTTTCGGAAAGCCATACGGGAGGCGTCGCTGTAGGTGTGCAGAGGATCACACGCATACCCTTACGCTCTGCAAGCTCCAGAAACCTGTCAAAAAACGCAAAGGTAAACTCGCCTTCCGATGGCTCTATGATAGTCCACGCAAACTCAAAAACACGCACGACACTAATGCTAAGTTCAAGCATATGATCTAGGTCGTTTTCCCACATGGACTCCGGCCAGTGCTCCGGGTAGTAGCAAACACCCAGCGTTAATTTTTCGCATTTTATTGTCTTTTCCATATTAGCCTCCTAGTTTATTTCTATCGGCGATACAACCGATTGTCGTAGCACCTGCTCACATGGCAGTAAAATATCCTCAGCCTCTGATGTGCTATTCTCTATTAATGAAATTATCGACATAGCAGACCTAAGACCCAGCTCATTCATAGGAATACTGATTGTAGTAAGGGGTGGGGTTATGAAGCCTGCCGCATCTGTGTCATCAAATCCATGAATCGACAAATCCTCGGGTATTCTTAAACCATGTGATCTTGCGGCCTTAATAGCGCCAAACGCCATCAAATCACTCATCGCAAAGATTGCCGTAGGTACTGTATCTAAAGAAAGCAGCTTTTCACATAAAACCTCCCCGTCCTCAAACCACCAGTTACCATTGCTTGTACAGATATAATCAGGCTGGTAGGGTATACCGTGTTTCATAAGCGCGGTTTGATAACCGATGAGACGCTTATGTGATGGAACGGAGTTAATTGGGCCGCATATCAGACCGATACGCCTGTGCCCGTAGGATATCAATGTCTCCACCGCCAGCATAGCCCCCTGCATATCGTTATAGTTTACACTCATAGAACCCTTTGACGAATAAGAATAGGTGATTACCAACGGTATATCCAGGTCTGGTATTAATCTCGATACATCCCTGGGGTGAGCACCGACATATATTATTCCGCTCACACGGCTGCGAAGCAATGAAGTAATATTTGCTGCAACGTCATTTTTATAATCAATCGAGGAGTCTAGCTGTTCATAGTTCCAGTTAAACCTTTTAATCTTTCTGATCAGTCCTACCTGTCCCAGAATAACAGAATAGTTATGTTCATCGCAATACCCAGCAATCCCGTCAATCATACGAGGCGCACCGATACTGTCAATATCCTCGACAACAATACCTATACTGCGGGAATTGTTGGTTTTAAGCCCCTGCGCTATCACATTAGGTACATAATTTAACTCCGTTATGACCTTTTGTACCCGTTCAGCTGTTTTAGGCGAGACCTTCTCGCTACCATTAACCACATTAGAAACTGTGGCTATAGAAACCCCCGCAACACGTGCGACATCGTGAATAGTAACCATAATATTTTTCTCCATATTGTCAGACTATGTATATCACTTATACATTCTCATTATAACATGCTATTATTAGAATTGCAAGACAGAAAAGCAATTAAAACGATTAAATTTATCAATCAGTATTAATTTCGACATAAGTTTAAAATAAATATATTAATATGTGCTATAATTAATAATTGATATTTGTCGCATATGACTGTTAAATATATATTGACAAATAAATTTTTGTATGATAAACTGAAATCACTTCATAAACGATAAATATAATATTTATACGTTTAAATCAATTTGGAGGGTCGAACGATGAAAAACACGCATTTTCTGAAAAAGGGTGTAGCGGTTTGTCTTGCAGTTTTATTGATGATAAGCTTAATTGCCTGCTCATCAGGTAATTCGGCAAGCTCATCCGGCGGTCAGGGCGGTAGTACGGCTTCAAAGGATGGTGGACAAACGGGAACCCCATCTAGTGAACCAATGATGTTGCAGCTGTGGACCAGTAACAAGGATGTCCCCAACAACCCCGGAGCCTTTTATCTCAAGAAGATAGAGGATACCTTTAATGTCAAGTTTGATATTCAGGTGAGAGGTATCGGTGCAGATGATTATAACGAATGGCTAAACCTTCAGATGCTAAGCGGTAATTCCCCCGATTGGATTCGCGACCAGGTTATTGGTATTAAGGTGTACTCCGATTTCGTGGATCAAGGACTACTGGCAGAAATTGACCCAGACGTTGTCCGTGCGAATATGCCCGGATACATAAATTGGGTAACAAAATACAGTGACATATTTGGTGAAAACCCGTTTAGCATGTATGCAATAGATGGCAAGGCTTATTCTATACCGGATGCAAAGGTTGATCTCACCAAATTCTGTCTAATGGCCTTCCGTAAGGACTGGATGGAGAATGTGGGCGTAACAAAGACCCCTGAAACGCTCGACGAGGTACTGGAGCTTTACAAAAAATTTACGTTTAATGACCCGGACAAGAACGGAGTAGATGACACCTACGGATACATAGGCATTACGAACACACCTACATGGTCATTCAGCCCGTTCTTTGGGGCATTCGGAGTATATCCGGGTATGTTTTACGCCAAAGAGGACGGAACGGTAACTCGCGGCGAAATAGAACCCGGCACTAAGGATGCGCTTATCTTCCTCAATAAAATGTACAACGAAGGCGTAATCGACCCGGAATGGGTGACCGACGGCTTTGAACAGACCATCAAGAAGGTAGCAAGCAGCCGTGTCGGTTCCAGCTGGCAGAACTGGCTTTGTATTCTTACCCCGGGCGGTTATGATGTGGCAAAAGAAACCGTTCCCGAGGCTTCCTATGTCTACTCAACAGGACCAAAAGGTCCGAACGGTGAACAGGGTATTATGAACTTTGGACCACTCGCAGGTGTTGGTCTGATGTTTGCAAAACATATGGAGACCGAGCCGGATAGATTAGCTAAATATATGCAAGTATTCGATTTTATCAATAACGACCCCGATTTTATTGAAGCCGAATTCTGGGGACAGAAGGATGTGACCTTCACGCTGGACGAAAAGGGTGATCGCCAGTTCTTACCCGGATACGAGACAGAAGAAGCTCAGTTCCAGTTTGGTATCGGCGCCGGTTACAGATTCCCTTCTTTGGAGACCTTCTGTTATGACCCTGATCTACATGACCAATTTACCTTTAGTAAAGACATGTTGGCAACCAGACAGGATACACTTAAGGTTATCAAGGGCAAGTACGATATATTAGGGCCGTACCCGAAGCCTGTATGGAGCGAAAAGGCTGCTATACTCAATCCCGAGGTTGATCTTGCCCTTACAGAATTTATCACTGGGGCGCGCCCAATCGATCAGTTTGATGCATATGTTGAGAATTGGATGGCAAACGGCGGACGTGAGGTACTAGAAGAGGCACAAGCACTCTACGACAAGTATTTAAAATAGTATAAATTGGGCGGGGCTGTCCCCGCCCAACCTATTAACCTAAGAAAGGGGAGTATAATTTACAGTGAATAGCCTGTCTGTACGTGCGGGGCATTTGGGACGCCGGATTAAACGATATGCACCGCTGCTTTTGATGATGCTGCCCGGAATGATCTTCTTTATTGTTTTTTGTTATGTACCTATGTACGGAGTTGTACTAGCGTTTAAGGATTTAAAGATTACTCAAGGTATTATGGGCAGTCCATGGGTGGGACTTAAATATTTTGAAAAGCTCTTTGAAACACCCAAGTTCTGGGAAGTACTGCAAAACACAGTATTCATCAGTGCACTTAAACTGTTTTTTGGTTTCTTTCCTCCGATTATCTTCGCACTTTTACTCAATGAGCTGCGTTTAAAATGGTTTAAGAAGCTGGCACAGACTGTTTCATATCTGCCCTATTTTATCTCGTGGATTATTATGGCGGGTATCATCATAGATATGTTATCCGCAAACGGTATAATCAATCAAATAGTTACCTTTTTCGGCGGCCCTCCTAAGATAATCTTCCTTAGCAAGCCTGAATACTTCCGCACTATCCTAGTAGCAACCGACATATGGAAGGGGTTTGGGTGGGGCTCCATTATCTACATATCCTCCATCTCCACCATCGACCCTACGCTTTATGAAGCGGCAACAGTGGATGGTGCCGGACGTTTTAAACAGGCTATACATGTGACGCTGCCCTGTCTGATCCCGGTTATTACGATCCAACTGGTACTATCTATGTCCGGAATACTCAACGCCGGTTTCGACCAGATATTCAACCTTATTAATCCCTCTGTATCTAAGGTGGGAGAAATCCTTGATATCTATGTTTACAACCTCGGTATCGCCGGCAGAAACTACAGTATGTCCACAGCTGTCGGGCTCTTTAAATCAATTGTCGCATTGATCTTAATACTGGGTACAAACTTTGTTGCCGGAAAACTAAACGGCGACGACTATACATTGTGGTAGAGGGGGATCGGTATGATAAACAGAAAGCTGTCTGAGCGGTTATTTAATATCTTTAACATCCTTTTAATGATTGCACTGATGATTATTACGATCTACCCCTTCTGGAATCAGTTCTTAATCTCGTTTGCGGCAAAGAAGGATGTCTATTCGGTCAAACCGTTATGGTATCCCCGAAGCTTCGATTTTTCAAGCTATAAAGCTATAATCAACTACACCATGCTGTGGAGGGGATACCTCAATACGATAATCAGAACCACTCTGGGTACAGTCCTCTCGCTGCTTGTGACATCAATGACGGCATATCCTCTCACAAAAAAAGAGCTGCCGTTTAACAAAACCTTTACATTTTTGATTCTCTTCACTATGCTGTTTGGGGGAGGACTTATCCCGTCGTTCCTCCTAATAACTAACACATTGAAGCTGACAAACTCTATCTGGGCGCTTATTCTGCCCGGACTGGCGGGAGCGTTTAACGTTTTTATCATGAGAAACTTCTTTAAGACCCTACCCGCAGAGTTGGAAGAATCGGCACGTATAGACGGTGCCAGCCAGATGCGTATCTTTATGCAGATCATCCTGCCGCTATCCACCCCTGTACTCGTTACGGTGGGGTTGTGGATTGGTGTAGGGCACTGGCAAGCGTGGTACGATTATCTTTTGTATATCCCCGATCCCAACAAATGGGGTCTGCCGATGATTCTGCGTGAGGTGCTTATCATCAACCGTCCGCAGAGTGCAATGCAAGCGGTACAGCAGACCTTCGGCTCTGCAAATGCCGTTGACCCGCGGCAGCTAAACAGCGCAATAATCATCGTCTCGGTCCTACCCATGCTCATCATATACCCATTCCTACAAAAATTTCTCGCGAAGGGCATTATGCTCGGCGCTGTAAAAGGATAAAGGAGAGAAACTATGCAACATATAACGAGTACGGCACTGTCTAACGTAAAGATCAATGACAGCTTTTGGGGGCATATACAAACCCTCGTCAAGGAGGTTGTGCTGCCCTATCAGGAGGATATCCTACGTGATAAGATTCCCGATGCGGCAAAGAGCCATGCCATAGAGAACTTCCGTATCGCCGCCGGTGAAGCCGAGGGTGAGTTTTACGGCGCAGTGTTCCAGGACAGCGATGTGGCAAAGTGGCTCGAAACCGCCGCCTATGCACTGGCAACCGGCGAGAACAAAGCGCTTGAGGAGCGTGCGGATGCTATTATTGACATCATTGAGCGAGCCATGCAGCCTGACGGATACCTCAATACATACTTTACGATAAAAAAGCCCGAGCACCGCTGGCAGAACCTCCTAGAATGCCACGAGCTATACTGTGCGGGTCATATGATGGAAGCCGCTGTGGCCTATTATGAAGCCACCGGTAAGGATAAACTTCTAAAGCTTATGTGCCGGTTCGCCGACCATATCGACAACCGCTTCGGTAAGGACAAGGTGCGCGGCATACCCGGACATCAAGAGGTAGAACTGGGACTTCTGCGGCTTTCCCTAGCTACCGGGGAGGAACGCTATCAAAGATTGGCTGAATACTTCCTCTTTGAACGCGGCACCGAACCAGGCTATTTCGAGGAAGAGGCTAAAAAGCGCGACTGGAATATCTGGGGGCTGAAGCCGGACGAGGGCGAATACATGCAAAATCATGCGCCCATCCTAGAGCAAAGGGATGCGGTGGGTCACAGCGTACGGGCGATGTACATGTACACGGCGATGGCGCATCTGGCATCACTTAGCGGTAACAAGGAGCTCTATGCGGCGTGTGAACGCCTTTGGGACAGTACAGTGAACCGCCGCATGTATGTCACCGGCGGTATCGGCTCTACAACACATGGGGAAGCGTTTTCGATCGACTACGACCTCCCCAACGACACGATCTACGCAGAGACCTGTGCCTCTATCGGGCTTGCGTTCTTTGCACGGCGGATGCTTGAGATTAAGCCGAAAGGGGAATATGGGGATATCCTTGAAAAGGTGCTCTATAACGGCATATTGAGCGGTATGCAGCTCGACGGCAAGCGGTATTTCTATGTAAATCCCCTAGAGGTAGTCCCCGGCTTATCCGGTAAACAGCCGGAGTATAAGCATGTCCTGCCTGTCCGTCCCAAATGGTACGGCTGCGCCTGCTGTCCCCCGAACCTCACCCGGCTTGTCGCATCGCTAGGACAGTTCATCTATGGCGAGAATGAGGACACGGTGTTCGCTCATTTGTATGTCGGCTCGGAAGCGAAGCTCTCGACAGCAGGCGGTGTAACGGTAACATGCACCTCCGGGCTGCCGTTTGACGGGCATGTTCGTTTCACCGTGAATCCGGCGAATAACAGCGCACAGTTTAGGTTTGCACTGCGTATCCCCTATTGGACGGATAGATATACGGTTACGGTAAACGGAAAGCCTGTGAATGCCGTACTAACAGACGGATATGCCTACATTAACGAAAGCTGGCAGCCGGGTGACGTTATAGACGTGATCTTTGATATGCCCGTCCGCCGGGTATATGCAAATGCGGCGGTGCGTGAGGATATTGGTTTGGTATCGCTCATAAGGGGGCCTATAGTCTATTGTCTCGAGCAGGTGGATAACGGCGCCGAGCTGCACACGCTCGTACTGCCAAGGAATGCGCCGGTGGATGCTGTGCACGAAAGCTTACCCATCGGCAAGCTTACCATCCTCAAGGCAAACGGTTATAAGCTGACAAGCAGCAACGCGCTCTACTCCTTTACGCCGCCCGAAAAAACACCGTTCCCGCTAACCTTTATCCCGTACTATGCCTGGGCCAACCGTGAGGAGGGTGGGATGCGCGTCTTTATACATGAGGAAGCTTGACATGAATAAAGAGATAATGCTTGAAACAAACAACCTGCGCGCACGCTTTGACGTGCAGCGCAGGGGCTTTGTGTCGATGAAATGCCCGGATGATCCCAAAGGTGCAGAGTTTTTGCTGACACCCGAGGAGTTCCCCGAATATGACCTTTCAGATGCCCGCTGGCTTACGCATTTTAATGCATCGGTGGTTATCTCGGGGCAAAGGTACGATGTCAAAAGCGGTCTGTCGGGGGATGTTTGCACCATTACAGAGCAGCGTAACGGGATCGTCATGCACTATACGTGGGATGACTTTTCCATGGAAAATCGCATAGTCACCGAGGACGAGAAGATATACTGGAACATCACGCTGCAAAACACCTCCAGTGTAGACATGGAGGTGGAATCGTTAGGTCTGCCGCTGCTTATGAACCAATATTTCCGCGGCGACTGCCGGTTTAAGTATGAGCAGTGCGTACTGCGCCACACCTGTATAACGGGTCAGAACTCCTATATCTATTTTGAGAAGTCCAGCGGGGAAAGCCCGATACTCTTATTTTCGGTGCTGGGTGACACACCGCTGCAGGGCTTTACCGTCGCAGATAAGGACGATCCCTTTTGCTCGGTAGGTAAGATGAACGCCTTCTTTGAGGGTTTGTTCACTGTCTACCCATACGGCAAGCCCCTCCCGTATCCGCAGCTTGCGACCTCCTCGCTCATCCTATCTCCCGGCGAGGGTAAGACCCTATCGTTTGCCCTGTCGTTTGTAAAGGACAGGCACGGGATAGGTAAGGAGCTTACCGCGCGGGGGCTTATGAATGTTACACCCTATCCGGGCATGGTGGTACCTATAGGTGATACCGCTACACTTTTGATAGACGGGGGCGCGCCGGAGGTACTCCTCTCCCCGGAGGATGAGCTGATCTCCCTTGAACATATCGGCGAACGTTCCATCGCAAGACTGCGCTTTGGCGCGTACGGTGTACGACCCGTAACATTATCACGCGGCGCAGAAAGTATGACGCTGCAGTTCTTCTCGATCGAACGGGTGGCAGATATCTATGACCGTCATGCGGAGTTTATCGCACGAAACCATTTTGAGAATAACCCCGATGATCCGTGCTATAACGGCTTGCTCATGTGGGATATGCGGCATAAGCACAGGATCAACAGCCGCTTCAATCCGTCGGGAGTAGACTGGTGGGCGGGAGGCAGCGACGAGATTGGGCTTGTGAGCGGACTGTTCCTGTCCGAGAAGAACGTGTACCGTCCCGTTGCACGAGAGATTGAGGTGCTCGCTGCCTATGTTCATGGTTTTATTGTAGAACGTCTGACCGAGCAGCCCGGATACAAGGTTCATAGGATGGTACCGTGGTTTCAGATGTTTGAGCCATGGGCAGGGAATGGTGCGGACGATGTATGGCGTGCGTTTAACTATGTCCATGTGATCAACACCTGCTTAAACGTATACAGAATCGCAAAGCTATACCGTTTCGGTTGTCTAAAGGAGCCCTGTTATTATCTTAGGCTTGCATATGAGTATACCTTAGCAATGTTTCGATATTGGATGTTTCCAGAAGGAGTAGGTGCAACCGAATATGGCAACATGGGTGAAATGACGATCCCTTTGGAGCTGGCGAAGGAGCTGCGAAGCGAGTCCCTCGTGACCGAGGCAGAGGAGATAGAGAGAATCGTCCATAAAAAAGCACATTTCTTTGCCGCAAGGGAGTATCCGTTTGGTTCGGAGATGGCGTATGATTCTACCGCATTTGAGGCTGTATATGCCTACGGTAAGTCCATCGGGGATGAGCGTGTTATGCGCAGTGCTATGACCGCATCGCTGTCTAACCGCGGCTGCCAGCCGGTTTGGTATCTCTACAACACCGATATAAGGCAGCATGGCGACAGCGGTTGGAATGTGAGCTACATGACCCAGCTGGGTGCGTATCCGATATATGATTATGCGCTTCTGGAAGGGCATGCTTCCGCCGAGCTTATCCGCTCGTACTATGCTTCCTATCTGGCGGGCTTTTCGATATACAACTCGGGAGGCTACTATAGTGATGCGCCGGAAAACGAGGGGGCTTCCTCCTGGATCTATGTGGGGGAAATGGGCAGCTTTTCGGGCGAACTCGACCGATATAATACTTACCTTATGGGCAGTGTGCCCATGTCGGGCGAGAGTGAGCTTGGGTTTTTCGGTGCGCTTCGTATTGCGGCTTCGGTACGCTATCTCGATGATGTCCTAGGTGAAATGGGGCTTGGCTGTACACTTTCAAGGGATGACGGAAACCTTACGATAATACCGGGTGACGGACTTAATATGCGCTTCTATGACACAATAAAAGGCATATCCCTTGTGCTCAACAGGGATTTCTTTAAGAAGATAACAATAAATGAAAACGGAGATATATTCTTGTCGGTGGGTAATTATACGAAGGACAGCCATGAGACTGTATTGATAGTAAAGAATGATACAGGCGTTAAAACCCTACCTATCAATATGGATATAGGAGATAACACTGTTGTCATCTAGGAGAAAGGTGTGATTCTATGTCGGGTATAACTAAAAATCTTTGCTGATAAAAATATGCAGATCGGAGAGGTAGACAAAAATCTATTCTCATCCTTTGTAGAGCATTTAGGACGCTGTGTATATACTGGGATTTATGAACCGGGTCATCCTACTGCCGATAAAAATGGGTTCAGAAAGGATGTGACCAATCTTGTAAAAGATTTAGGTATACCAATGGTACGTTATCCTGGATGTAACTTTGTTTCGGGATATAACTGGCGTGACGGCATTGGGAAGAAAGAAGATAGACCTGTCCGGTTGGAGCTTTCTTGGAGCTCCTTGGAGACAAACGAGTTTGGTACCGATGAGTTTATGCTTTGGTGTGAACAGAGTGGTATCGAGCCTATGATAGCTGTAAATCTAGGTACGGGAACACCCGCGGCTGCGGCAGAGCTTGTTGAGTATCTTAATCATCCTGGCGGCACTTCCATTTCAGATCTGCGAGTAAAAAACGGTCATGAAAAACCGTACAACGTGAAACATTGGTGTCTTGGAAATGAGATGGACGGTCCATGGCAGATCTGTCACCTGTCAGCGGAGGATTATGCCAAAAAAGCGCTGGAAGCACTCAAGATGATGAGATGGGTAGACCCCTCACTGTCCTTTATTGCTTGCGGTAGTTCAGGACCTGAGATGCCTACATTCCCCGAATGGGATAGGATAGTATTAGAGACGCTTTATGATGAGGTCGATTACATATCTATGCACCGCTATTACGGTGACAGGAGCACGGACGAGGATTTTTATGCAAGCTATCATGACATGGATAAATTTATTAAAACGATGATCGCA
>CAYSTR010000024.1:0-13698 GCA_964433745.1 uncultured Oscillospiraceae bacterium
TCATCGCACATACAGAATGTCCTGCTTTTTTATCGTCTGTACTGCCGCCGCGCCCTTTATTGCCCGCGAAGCTTACAATTCCTGGTCTATCCGATACTGCCATATTGAGAAAACGCGAGCGGGAAACGAGTGTATCCGGGAGATTTAGCTCCTTTAAACGTCTTAGCATGGACATATAGCTTCTCCTGTCCGGTTCAAGAGCCAGGACAGAGGAAAATTTACCCATAGACAGGTACTGTTCGATGGTATCGCCCTTATATGCGCCCAAATCTACAAGCTCCTCGTCCGGTTCGGGCGAAAGGAGCTTTTTTATGTCCGTTTCGGGATTAGAATATATACCTTTGGTATAACAAAGCCTGCCGGTTAGACGAAAATTTATCATCCTTTCAAAGCATCTTCGCGATTCCTCGTCCGACAGCCGATTATAGACAAAGCTAAGGCCGTCTTTATTCTTCCCTACAAAATCCATATCAAAAGCCCCGTCCCCATAAACCGGCAGATCGGGTACAATCAGCTCATACTGTTCATTTAAGCTATTAATATAGTCCATAACAACCGGATTACTACTACCAAACCCCACTACAATGAGCGGATTCGGATAAATTTCAAGCAGCTCCTTCAAAGGCTTTACCGGGTAACCCGTAAAATGGCGCTCCCGCAAAAAACCGTCGGAGGCGAACACACCCGCAAGCGTTATCCCCTCTGCCGAAAGCACCCGCATGAGCTTATCTGCACCGTTTCCTGTACCGTATAAGAGAATGGGTTTTTTTGTATATTTGAGCGTATTAAGCCATGTGACTGTATCTGTTAAATTTAAAATATCTGTCACTGTGCCCCCTCGTCCCCGGGCACTTCTATGACAATGCGGTTGTCCTTGACCTCAACCTTTAGCTTATTATTACTTCCGAGCCCTATCTCGTTTAGGTATTCCCTCGGAATCGCAAGTCTCCCGAAGCGGTCAACCACTGCGTATTCCTCATGGGTATCGGTCTGGGCAGATATGCCGGAGAGCTGTGACATTACATCGGCATAGTCGCTTTTTCTTATAAACTCACTGCTCGTACGTCCGTCGCGGATGTTTACTACACGATCCACATGCTGTGCTAACTGCCTGTCATGGGTGACGATAATAACCGTCTGCCCTATACCTCGGTTTAACTCCTTAAAAACATCCAGTATATGTGCGGAGGTTTTTGTATCCACATTGCCTGTGGGCTCGTCCGCCAGCAGGATATCGGGGTTATTGGCAAGGGCGATAGCTATTGCCACACGCTGCTGTTCACCGCCCGACAGCTCGGTCAGACGGCTGTGCTTTCGATGGGACAATCCCACAAGATCCAGAAGCTCCAGAGCGCGCCTGCGGTTTTTTCTGCGCCCGAATATCATGGGCATCTCCACATTCTCTACAGATGTAAGGTACGGTATAAGATTTCTGGCATTGTTCTGCCACACAAACCCGACAGTTGAGCGTTTATATTTAAGCATGTCCCGCTCACCAAACTTTAGAAGATCCTTACCTCCGACAAAAAGCCGTCCCGCCGACGGACGGTCAAGTCCTCCCAGCATGTTCAAAAGCGTGGACTTACCGCTGCCGGAGTTCCCGATAATTGCCATCAGCTCGCCTTTTTTTATGGTCAAATCAAGTCCTTGAAGCGCAACGACCTCAATCTCGGTGGTTTTATATATCTTGACAAGGTTCTCGCATACGACCATATCCTCATGCTCACCCATTAATTATCTCACCATCCTGAAGCGTAATCACGTTATCCGCTATATCTATCATACCCGGATCGTGTGTGGTCATTACGATGGTCAGCCCCTCACTGGCAATAAGCTCTTTAAACAGCTTGACAACCTGTAGTCCTGTACCGGTGTCAAGCTCAGAAGTGGGTTCATCGGCAAAGATGATGGAAGGGCGGGCGGCTATGGCTCTTGCAATCGCCACACGCTGCTGCTCACCGCCCGACATCTCGGACGGAACATGGTGCATACGTTTGGTAAGCCCCACCAGTTCAAGGCATTCCTTTGCTCTAATTGCCCGCTGTGACGGCTTCATCCCGGCTATGCGAAGACCGTATTCCACGTTCTCATATGCAGTCATGAGCGACATAAGCGCCACCGATTGGAAGATAAAACCAATCTTTGTACGTCTTAGCGCATCCCTCTTGCCCTCGCTTAACCGGGTGATGTTCTGATCCTCTAAAAACACCTCACCCGATGTGGGATAGTCCAGCGTACCCATGATATTTATCAACGTCGTCTTGCCCGAACCGGAGCGTCCGCGCAGTATCGTGAGCTGTGACGGAGCAATCTCAAAGGATACCCCGCCCAAAGCACGTACTGTTGCAGCACCCGACCCGAATGTTCGCACGACGTTGTTTGCTCTTATTATTGAAGCCATAATATCACCACTTTCCCGCCTTGTTAATCCTCGCCGAGCTTTAGTGTCTGTGCTATCTTCATTCGGCTGACAATGCCAAAGAGCACCGATATTCCGGAGATAATAGCAGTCCCCAGAATAATGAACAGCTTTACATAGTCGTCTGTGAGTATCATAATCCTAAAGGGCGGCACCTGATTGGCGGCATCCGATATAAGCTGTAACACCGGCACAAACAAAGAACTGGCGAGGTTTCCGATGAACACACCCGCTAGAATAGCCATTCCCGACACCAAAATCTGCTCATAGATTATCATTGCAATCATGCGGCTTTTGGATAGTCCCAACGAGCGCAGTATACCAAACTGTAATAGCCGTCCCTTGACTGTGATTATCCAGTAAACTAAAAATCCTATGAACGTGATAATCGAGGTCAGCATAAAGCCCATAGTTAAAGCACCGTTTGTACCCTGTAGCATGGGGTCGTTTTTCTTTTCTATCATCTGCTGACTAAGGTCTGTGACCGACAGAAGTCTTAGCTTCTTTTCTTTTATCTGCTCATATATCTGTGTGCTTGTCACGCCCTCGCGAAGCTTCATCCAGACCTCATATGGTTCAAGATAGGTCTGGGATTTTATGTAGTCGTAGTTTGCTATTATCATGCCTGTTATACCGTTTCGTCCTACAGGGGCAGTATTTGGGTTAAACGGCGGCCAATAATCCACTATGGCGTAGATAATAACCTCAACAGGGCGTTTGTTCTCACCCCAGTTAAGATACAACGTATCGCCGACATTAAGTCCGGAATCCTTGACTAGTGAGCTTGCTACGATACAGGCCCGCTCGTCCAGCCCCATAAGCTTTAGATATTCAAACGGATGGTATGGGTAGAGATCCTCACGTGTCCATGCCACCTGTGCGTATTCGGACGGTGTAATACCCAAGAGCCGGATACCGCCGAAGTTTTGACTTTTCAAGCTTACGGTTATAGACTTTCGGTTGAGTACCTTTGTCACCATTTTAGCGCCGTCTATTGCCTTAAACGGTCTGTAATCGGGTTCAGACCGGTAGAGTGCTTTTGTCACTGCGGCGGATGCGAAGGCTTGAGTGGGGTCGGAAAAGCCTGCACCGGGAGGTGTAATCCTGTATGGCTCCCAGTCCGAAACCAGCACCATATCCGCTCCTGTCATATAAGCGAGCTTATCCATCTCATTTTGGTTTATCGTCCGCGCGGATGTGGCATTGAATATACCTATAGACATGGTGAAGATAAGAAACAGCATGAGAAATTTATCCTGCGAGTTAGATCGTGCAACATTGATAAGCGAAATGTAAAGGGATGGTGACCAGTATTTCTTTCCGCACCAGTAAAAAAGACGCAGAGCATACGGATAAATACGGATAAACATGAGCCCCGCTCCTAGGATAAACATGGATGATGATACGAATAGGAGAGGGTCAACCGCTATCTCACTGGAGTTTGCACCGGTAAGCAGAAGAATGTCCTGCCGTGTGCCAAAAAGGTAGAGTGAGTAGCCGGATATCCCCAGCAGAATGATATCGGGGCAGAGCTTTTGCCACAATGGAAACTTTGTTGCCTTGGCTTTTTTCTGCTTGAAGTTTACTATTGAGAGCCGTGCGGAGGATATAACCGGTATAATAAGCGTCACAAGGAACAGACCCACCGCCAGAAAGGCGTACATTATAACCTTCTCATCCACCTCTACTAAGAGCGGCGCTCTGGAGACAAACTCCATAAATCCGTTTGTTGCGCCTATGGTTTTACACAGAAACACTCCTAATGGAATGCCGATAACAATTGACACGATACCTAGGATAATCCCCTCATAAAGGTAGTTTCTGACAATCTGCGTGCGCGAAGCACCTCTCGACTTATAGACAGCTATCTCGTTTTTATCTCCATCCATAGTCAACAGTGCGCTCATGAAGATATAGAACACAAGCACCAAAAGAAGCGGTACTTGCAAAAGCCACATTAACAGACTCAATTCATCGTGCCGCTTACTGTAGCTTTCTAGAATACTTAGTGCCGGTATACTTATTGATGTGTTTTTGCCGTAGTTTTTAATTATATCATTAAACTTAGTTATATAGCTGTCGAGATTATCCAGTTTTATCTCCTTGTGATTAAACACATACCGCCATGAGCCGGATTTAAGCTGTAGGGCATGTTTCTCAAGATTCGAGATAATATACCCGAAATCAGTAAACACTACATTATCGGTATTTAACATGTCGGTGAACCAATATATATCTGCACGGTCGATTATACTGTATACTCCGACTACCTTTATCTTCAGCGGAGGGGAATCATCCATGGCATAACCCCATAGCCAGTACTCACTGCCGAGAGAAAGCCCTCTGAACTTCATTACACTCTCGTTTACAATAACCTCTAGTATATCCGATCCGGGTGAGTTATCATACATGCGTCCCGCGGTAATCGCAACCTTATCGGAAAAACCCTCTACACCCGCAATCTCAATCATGGGACGTGTTCCGCTTGTACTAAATTCCTCATTTGGGCGAAACACCTTATAAGCACCTAGGAAAATACGCTGCGTACTCTCGATAACGGAAAGACCCATTTCGGGGACAAGGTCTCCCTTTATAGCACCGTCCATACGATTATAGCTGTCCATACCTGTTGTGGGGAATTTTATGGTGGAATAAAGCCCCGCGTTCAGCGTGAAGAGACCCGGAGGTACATTTTTTTGCTCATAAAGCGTCTCCAGGTCGCGGGTGAGCATACGCTGTAAAATCGAGCTTGTATACATGGGAATACCGCTGATAACCGCAGCAGCCAGACTGCACCCTATAATAAGACAGAGTGTCAGCCATTTATTTTTTATCATCTTACGAAGCAAAACTAATAGCAACGTAATCCCCCTTAATGAGTTAGGATATTATTACAAGCTCCCCAACCTCAAGCCCTTTTACTATCTCAACATCAATATTGCCTTGAACTCCCAGCTCCACAATCTTCTCAACCTTAACACCGTTTTCCAGCACAGACACAACGTTCTGACCGGAGTAGGTCTGCACAACGTTGCGGGGCAGTACGATAACACCCTCGCGTTTTTCGAGAATGACCTCTGCCGATGCGGATGCACCTATTTTTACGCTTTCCGGCAGACCCTCAATATCAATATAAACTGTTTTTTCCTCTCCGGCAAAAGCATTCTCCGATTCCTTACCGCTAAACGGTGTAGCCACAACCTTACCCGTATAGCTCTCCTTACCCGCGGTAACAATAACCTCTGCTCCATACTCAAAATCAGCGTATTTATCACCTGTAATCTTTAGATAAAGCTTTGTAGGGTCGGATATGGTGAGCATTATGGATCGGGCTGTTACAAAGTCCCCCGGCATAACCGATGCCTTATAGGTAATCTCACCGTCACAGGGGGCTTCAATTATAGCCTTTGCCAGCTCGTTTCGCATATTATTAAGGTCTAGCCTGGCAAGATCACGGTCTATCTCTAAAAGAGAGGCCTGGCGTTGATTTTCTACCCCCGAATTATATCGAACTGCATCATACTGTATCTGCGCTTTTTTAAGAATCAATTCTTGTTTCTGAATACTAACCAACAGTCCGTCGGTGTCAAGCTCCATGAGCTTTTGCCCTTTTGTCACAACATCACCGGATTTTATGTACAATTCCTTCAGGTATCCGCTTCGTGCTTCAAATGAAAGATTATAGCGCACAGATGAGACTATAGTTCCTCCTATCTTCGTGCTTTTCACGATATCTGAAAGTGTTACCTCCTTTGTGACATATGTAATAGGCTTCGGCTCTATTATAGGCGGAGCTATAACCGGTTCTTCTGTCGGGAACAACGCACATCCCGAGATTAGCATAAGTGCGCATATGCAGGTTGCCGCTTTTACTATCTTCCCCATATGTATTACTCCTTAAATCCACAATGCTTCATCTAATTATATCACTGTATATGTTTTTTTTCAATGAATATTTAAATAAATGTAAATTTATAAAACGAAATAAGTTAAATGATTTTGTCAATTAAATACAATTTTACACTTTTAAATATTTTTTCATTTTTTACTTATAATAAAATCAGGTCACAAAGCTTTATTATTTAGCAATCATGTTGCGGAAAGGATTTTTATGAGCTTTAATATAAAACGTTTATTAGCAGCTATGACAGCTTCTCTGCTTATTTTATCGGTAGCGGGCTGTTCAAATAATACGACATCATCGAGTACGAGCAGTAATAACAGCAGCGCCAACAAGGCAAGCAGTACCGCAAATGCGGTGAAAGAGAAGATTACGCTAAAGGTTTGGGGACCCCAGGAGGGGCAAGCCTCCCTTACTAAGATGGTGGACGAATTTATCTCCGCTAATCCGGACAAGGAGTGGGACATAAGCTACGGTATAGTAGCCGAGGGAGACGCACAGAAGAAGATAGCGGAGGATCCGACAGTTGCGGCTGATATATTCGCATTCGAGAACGGACAGCTCAACGACCTCGTTGCGGCTGGCTCGCTCTATGAGGTTACGCGTAACAAGGATAAAATAATCGCAGACAACATGCCGGGTGCTGTGGAAGCAGCCAGTGCGGATGGTAAGCTCTATGCTTATCCCATGACGGCAGACAACGGATATTTCCTCTACTATGACAAGTCGGTTTTATCCGATGATGATGTAAAGACGCTTGACAGTATGCTTGAGACCGCACAAAAGGCGGGTAAAAAGATACTCATGAAGGTGGCGGACGGCTGGTATATCGCCTCGTTTTTCCTAGGTGCAGGCGGTACCTTGAAGATAGAGGACGGCAAGCAGGTGTGCGACTTTAATAATGAGCAGGGCGTAAAAGCGGGAGAATCCATCAAGGCATTTACCGCGAATCCAGCTTTTATATCGGGTAATGACGCAATAATCACCGGTTCTATAGGAGATAGTGTGGCGGCGGCTGTGTCGGGCACATGGAACTATGATGCTATAAAGGAACGTCTGGGCGAAAACTTCGGTGCTACTAAGCTCCCGACATTTACTCTTGACGGCGCACAGGTTCAGATGGGCAGCTTTGCTGGCTACAAGCTCATAGGCGTAAACAGCTTAACAAAGCACCCATTGGAAGCGATGGAGCTGGCAGAATGGCTTACTAACGAGCAAAATCAACTGCAACGCTTTAAGGACAGAGGTATGGGGCCCTCTAATATAGAAGCCTCAAATGACCAAGAGGTGCAAGCAAACCCAGTACTGTCGGCGTTAGCGGCTCAAAATGCCTTTGCTACGCCTCAGAACAACGTAAAATCCACCTACTGGCTACCCGCCGAGGCGTTTGGTCTGGCGATGGAGAACAAGGATTATTCTAAGTCAATAAAGGATCAGCTAGACGCCATGGTGGCGCAGATTAACGGATAAATCATTCATTTAACCGGGAGCTAAAAGCATGAAGCCTGAAAGCTTATCGTTTTTAGCTCCCATACGACACAAAAGAGGTGGTAATTGTGACATCGGAAAACAAAAGCGGCTTTTCCTCCTTTTGGAGCGGTATAGGACATGCGTTCAAACAATACGGTTCTGCATTCCGGCATGGCAGTGCAGTTACACGAATTAGTTTTCTCATTATGGGATTCGGGCTTTTGTTCTATAAGCAGGTTATAAAGGGGCTTATCTATCTGTTTATCGAGATAAGCTTTATTCTCTATCTTATTAACTTTGGACTTCGTTATCTTCGCATGTTCGGTTCATTGGGTGAACAGACCTTCTACAGGGTGTGGGACGAACAAAAGCAGATATACCTCAACACCCCCGGCGACAACTCCATGCTCATTCTCTTGTACAGCGTAGTCACGCTCTTTATTATAGCAGTCGTTTTTTGCATATACTTAATGAGCGTAAACAGCTGTTATAATGCACAATGCTTAGTGAGAGCGGGAAAAAGACCCAACAGCTTCACCATGGATATAAAATCGCTTATAAACGAGCGCTACCATGTGACACTGCTGACACTGCCCTCCATCGGGGTGCTATGCTTTACAGTTCTGCCGCTTATATTTATGATCCTCATGGCGTTTACAAACTTTGACCGTGAGCATCAGCCTCCCGGCAATCTGTTTACATGGATAGGGATACAAAACTTTAAGGATGTATTCTGGCAGAACCCGGTCAAGTCACGCACATTCGGCGGTGTACTGATATGGACGCTTGTCTGGGCGTTCTTTGCCACATTCTCGAACTATATCCTGGGAATGATTCTGGCAATTACCATCAACAAAAAGGGTATTAGATTAAAGGGACTGTGGCGTACCATCTTTGTTATTACAATAGCCGTTCCGCAGTTTGTATCTCTGCTTCTCATGTCGCAGCTATTACACGAGCTGGGAGCATTGAATGTCCTCCTTAAAAACTGGGGGCTAATCTCTGAACCCATCCGTTTTCTCGCAAATGGAGACCTTGCCCGAGTAACGGTCATACTCGTGAACATCTGGGTGGGCGTGCCCTACACCATGCTCATTACAACAGGTATTCTCATGAATATTCCTGAGGACATGTACGAAAGCGCAAGAATAGACGGAGCAGGACCGGTTGTGGCATTCTTCAAGATAACCCTGCCCTATATGATATTCGTGACAACACCATACCTTATTACGCAGTTTATCGCCAACATCAATAATTTCAACGTCATCTTCTTCCTCACCGGTGGAGGACCCTTGACACTCGATTATTATCAGGCAGGTAAGACTGACCTGCTGGTCACATGGCTCTATAAGCTGACGGTGGACGAGCAAAACTATGCTCTGGCGTCCACCATCGGTATCATGATATTTGTCATATCGGCGGTAACATCACTGTTTGTCTACAATAAATCGGGGTCTCTGACAAAGGAGGAGCAGTTCCAATGAGTATTCGGGTAAGAAGCAGGATAGCAAATACCGTAATATATATAATCCTCACCGCTCTGTCTGTGGTGTGGCTTTTGCCTATTGTATGGCTTATTCTTATGTCATTCCGCGCCGAGCCGGGTGCTTATACCGACTATATCCTCCCCAAGGGTTACACCCTCGATAACTACACAAAGCTGTTTACCGATAATACACTGTTTAACTATCCGCAGTGGTATCTCAATACCTTTATTGTCGCGGTTTTCTCCTGTCTTATCTCCACAGTATTTGTTTTAATGGTAAGCTACGCATTGTCGCGGCTAAGGTTTCGGATGCGAAAGTCCATAATGAATTTCGCGCTTGTTCTCGGCATGTTTCCTGGATTTATGTCCATGATAGCGGTTTATCATATCCTAAAGGCCATAGGGCTTGACCAGACACTTACAGCGCTTGTCATCGTATACTCCGCCGGTGCGGGGCTCACCTACTATATTGCCAAAGGATTTTTTGATACGATACCGCGTTCTCTTGACGAGGCTGCAACTCTAGACGGTGCATCCCGCAACACTATCTTTTTTAAGATTATTCTTCCCATTTCACGCCCCATCATCACCTACACAGTTATGACGGCATTTATTGCTCCGTGGGTTGACTTTATCTTCGCAAGTGTTATAATGAAAGATAACTATAATAAGTTTACCATAGCCGTGGGATTGTTTCAGATGCTCACAAGGGAAAATCTCTACCGTTACTTTACACAGTTCTGTGCGGGCTCGGTGCTTATCGGCGTACCTATTACGATATTATTTATCCGAATGCAGAAGTTCTATGTTGAGGGTGTAACCGGCGGCGCGGTGAAGGGGTAGACTTAAAAAGTCAGGGGGGATATTATGACTGGATCACGTGCAGCAGGGATTCTTTTACCTGTCTCATCACTGCCGTCACATTACGGTATCGGCACTTTAGGCAGGGAAGCGTATCGTTTTGTCGATATGCTAAAGCTTGCAAAGCAAAGCTACTGGCAGATTCTGCCTACAGGCCCTACGAGCTACGGTGACTCGCCATACCAATCGTTTTCGGCTTTTGCGGGTAATCCATACTTTATTGATCTGGAGCTTCTAATAGAACAGGGGCTGTTGACAAAAAAGGAATGCCGCCCCTTGCGCGGAGAGGACGACGCGGTAAACTATGAAAAACAGTACCAAAACCGCTTTCTCATTCTAAGAAAGGCGTTTTTACGCAGAGCACCGGACGAGGGTTATGCCGTCTTCTGCGGGGAGAATGCCTTTTGGCTCAACGACTATGCTCTCTACATGGCAATAAAATCCTCACAGGGAGACCGTTCGTGGCAGGAATGGGATAATTCCCTTAAAATGCGCGATCCAGAAAGCTTAGACCGCTGTCGTGTCAGGTTTGCGGAGGATATCGAATTTTACCGCTACATCCAGTATGTCTTCTTCATTCAATGGCGTAGACTCAAGGATTATGCGAACAAACAGGGCATTAAGCTCATAGGAGATATTCCCATCTATGTCGCATTAGACAGTGCCGATACCTGGGGCTCGCCCGGACTTTTCATGCTCGACAAGACATTGACCCCCACCGTCGTTTCCGGCTGTCCCCCCGATGCTTTCTCCGAGGACGGACAGCTTTGGGGCAACCCCATCTATAACTGGGCTAACCTGGAGAAGCAGGGCTTTGACTGGTGGATAAAGCGCCTTAAACATGCGTCCTTTCTGTATGACACCATAAGAATTGACCATTTCCGCGGCTTTGACGCTTACTACACCATTCCCTACGGACGTACCGACGCAAAGGTGGGCAAGTGGGTGACAGGACCTGGAATGAAGCTGTTTAACGTCCTGTCCGACAAACTGGGGGAACTGGATATTATTGCAGAGGATCTGGGATTGCTGACCGATTCGGTGAAAAAGCTGTTGTCGGATACAGGATATCCAGGGATGAAGGTGCTGCAGTTTGCGTTCTCAGCAGGACAAGACAACGACTACCTCCCGCACAACCATATCAGAAATAGTGTGGTGTATACCGGCACGCATGACAACGAGACCACGCTGTCATGGCTTAATCATCAGAAGAAAAAGGACAGAGTGTATCTTTGTTCATATATAAATAAGGATGAAGCTGCTGTATGGGATGTTATCCGCATGGCATACGCGTCACCCTCCTATCTGGCAATTATCCCCATGCAGGACTATCTAGAGTTGGACAACCGCGCCCGAATGAACCGCCCCTCCACCATAAGCGGCAACTGGGAATGGCGGCTGCCTAAGGATGCGTTTACGAAAAAACTGGCATCCCGGATGAGAAAGCTGTGCAAGCTATATCACCGTCAACCGGCTGCCGAATGTGAGACGGCGGAAGGGACAGAAGAGTAAATTAATGATACTTACAGAATTAAAGGGGGGCACATCATGAATGCCGTAAATCCAAATAACATCCTCACACAGACCGAAGCAATTCTATCCGCACTATACGCGACAACACTCGAGCGGGCAACAGTACCGGAGCTGCATTTTGCACTGTCGAGAGCGGTTATGTCGCATGTCTGCGAGCGTATGCAGAGTACAAGGCAGAGACAATCTAAAAGTAAACGCGCCTACTATCTCTCGGCGGAGTATCTTGTGGGGAGGGCGGTGTTTAACAACCTCCATGCTCTGGGTATCCTAGACGAGATAAATGCGCTCTTAAAGGCACGCGGGACTGATATCCGCTGTCTGGAGGAGGTAAGTGACGACGCCCTCGGCAACGGCGGACTGGGTCGTCTTGCCGCCTGCTTTTTAGACAGTGCCGCAACCATGGGACTTCCCCTTGGCGGGTACGGAATACGCTACAGGTATGGACTCTTCCGCCAGTACTTCGGGGATGGTCAGCAAAAAGAAGCCCCCGACGACTGGCAGCGTTTCGGCGATCCATGGTCGGTGCGACGCGAGGATGAGCGTGTGCCGGTGCATTTCGGGGACGGTGAGGTCTATGCCGTTCCTTACGATATGCCTGTCATCGGTTTTGGCGGGGAGACGGTCAACACGCTGCGGCTGTGGCAGTGCGAGCCGGTCAAGGGGTTTGACCTTGAACAGTTCAACCGTCAGGAGTATGTCAAGGCAGTAAAGCAGCAGATAGACGCGGAAGCGGTGTCGGCGGTATTATACCCCAACGACGATACAAACAAGGGAAAGACACTGCGCTTAAAACAGCAGTATTTCTTCTCCAGCGCGTCCTTGCAGGATATAGTAAAGCGGTTTAAAAAGGAAACAGACGGCGATTTTTCTTCGTTCCCGCAGTTTATCGCCATACAGCTAAACGACACGCACCCCACGGTTGCAATACCTGAGCTTATTCGCATACTCACCGAAGACGAGGGTCTGTCCTTTGATACGGCACTGGATTTGGCCGCGCGCACATTCGCCTATACAAACCACACCCTCATGTCAGAGGCACTGGAAAAATGGAATGTGGGGCTGTTCTCGCGCACACTGCCCGAAATCTACCGCATAATAAAGCGTATAGATACACATCTGTGTAACACCCTTTCGGTAAAGGGTATAGATAAGGATGCGTTATCACCCTATCGTATTATAGGTAATCAGCTTATACACATGGCTAACCTTGCTATATATGTCTCCCGTGCGACAAACGGTGTGGCAAAGATACACACCGAGCTTCTAAAGACCGAAGCGTTAAAGGATTGGTATGCAATCTACCCCGAACGTTTCCAGAACAAGACGAACGGCATTACGCCGCGCCGCTGGCTCTGTCTTAGCAACCCGGAGCTCAGCTCTTTTATCTCATCCTTGGGAATAGAGGGCTTCGAGACCGATTTAATGAAGCTAAAGGCACTTGAACGATATAAGGACGATGAGAACGTCCTCATGCGGCTGCATGAGATAAAGCGGCACAATAAACAGCGCCTGTCCGACTACTGTCTGGCGCGGGAGGGTGTTCAGCTAAACCCCGACTTCATGTTCGACATTCAGATAAAACGTCTGCACGAATACAAGCGTCAGCTTCTCAATGCATTTTCTATCCTGTATTTCTACTTCGGCATTAAAGACGGATCAATAAAGAACATGCAGGGTACAGCGTTTATCTTCGGTGCAAAGGCAGCCCCAGGCTACTACCGCGCCAAGGGAATTATAAAGTTTATTAATGAGATAGCAAAGCTTGTGAACAACGACCCGCTTGTCCGCGACCAGATGACAGTACTCTTTGTGTCGGACTATAATGTCTCATATGCTGAAAAGCTTGTTCCCGCCGCTGATGTGTCCGAACAGATCTCATGTGCCGGTACGGAAGCATCGGGTACAGGAAACATGAAGCTTATGCTAAACGGTGCTGTCACACTGGGTACGTTGGACGGTGCGAATTTTGAGATAGTCGATAAAGCGGGCGAGGACAATAACTATATCTTCGGTGCAAAGGTAAATGAG
>CAYSTR010000025.1:0-13681 GCA_964433745.1 uncultured Oscillospiraceae bacterium
CGGCATTATCACACCGGGACTATTGATGTACTTTAAGGCATTTCCCAATACAGGCGCACCGGACTACGGCTACTCATACGCATTGGGGTTAATCCTATTTATCGTGGCGCTTACCATTTCATTAGTCACGATGAAGTTTATAAAATCTGATTCTTAAAGGAGGGGAATAAAGCTTGAAGATAAAGAAAAATCCGGTTACAGTACTATCGGGTGTGGGTAAGAACACCTACATGATAATCATAGTGATACTGCTTCTGTTCCCGCTCTATCTGACCATCATAGGCTCATTCAAGAACCTAGACCAGATACTGGACAGCTTCTTTGTACCCACACTGCCATTTCACTTTAAAAATTATGTTAAGGCATTCGATTATATATCGCCATACTTTCTCAATACGGCATGGTACGCCATATTAAGCTGTGTGCTGACAGTGTTTGCATCGGCTATCGGCGGTTATGCCTTTAGCGTTCTGCGCTTCCCCTTACGGCGCGTTTTGTTTATCGTGATGTTCTCAAAGATGTTTCTTCCGGGTGTCATGAGCCTTGTTCCGTCCTTTGTACTGGCAAATGCACTGGGACTATTAAACACACCGCTGGCAATAGCCCTATTCTGCATGGGTACATCCCAGCCGTTCTGGATATTCGTCATGAAAACCTTTGTGGATCAGCAGCCCCGCGAGCTGTTTGAGGCCATGCGAATAGACGGCGCACATGAGCTTCGCATCTTTACAAGTCTTGCTCTGCCGCTTCTAAAGCCTATGGTATCTCTCATGTCCCTCAACGTCATTTTGTTTGTTTGGAACGATTTCATCTGGCCCTTAGTCACACTGACCGACCCCGCGCGCCGCACAATCACAGTAGGGATCTATAAGCTTTCGTCCGCGGCGGGACTGGACTACGGCATGATGATTGCCGGATATGCCATAGCCGCACTGCCGCTTTTAATCGCATTCTTCTTTTCGATGAAATCCTTTATGAGCGGTCTCACTGCCGGTGCTATAAAACTATGATCAAACCTAACTATACCGTAAAATACGGTGAAACGGAGTTACAATGTTACTAAAGCAACCATATCTAATTGATAATATAGACGAGCTGCGTACCCATATAGGCGAGCTTGAAAGAAATGGCGGCAAAAAGTCCGAGCTGTGGAGTCTTATTAAATCCTCCTCCCGCTCCGCTCCATTGAGCTTTGGGTGGTATGTCCCTTTTGTCGCTCTTATTACAAGGGAGAAAGAGGATATTGAGAATGCTAGGCGTATCATCTTCACCTACATCGACAAGCTCGACCCCATGAGCTTCTGCACTGGATTACAGTACCATTTCTGGTGCTTTGCGTTTCCTCACGCCAAGATATCCATGTACTTCCAGTGGCTGTGTACTATCGGTGCGTTTACGAATGACGAGGTAGAATATATTTCTGAACACCTCATATCATACCACTTTACAAACTTCTACTACGGTATGAGAACCAAGCCCGAACCCGAATGTGTGGACAATCAGGTGTTGTCGCTCTGTCTCTCGACTACGATGGTGGGGCATATCTTTTCGTCCGGCGAGAACCCCTCCGAGATTGCTAAAATTATGCTGCGGGATGGACTAAGGCGGCTTCCGGAGGTCATCGGTGACATGCCGGTTTCGGGATATTCCGGGGAGGGCAGCTCCTATATGGACTGTGTAAACGGTCCTGCAATCCCGCTTGCCGTGGAGGTACTAGAGCTTATTACAGGCGAAAAGGGGCTTTTATTTAAGGAGTTCCCGCCTAGCGGCGCATGTCCTGTCAAGGTGCTTCGCATGGTGGCGCGTGAGTTTATGCCCGGCGGGCTTTTACTGCCGTGGGACAACTACGGCTACCAGTTCGGCGTACGCTCCGCCCTCGCATACGGCGCAATTAAGACAGGCGAACGGCTGTTTTTCGATGTTTTAGAGCATGAGTGCAACTGGACGTACGACATAGGTATAGGTTGGGCGTATGACGATCTCGTGTGGACGCTCATCTGGTGGCCCGAGACACGCCCTATTGACAGCGAGGACGGCGTGAACTGGTTTGAGCCGAATGTGGGCGGTACGCTTGTATCGTCGGACAAGAACCGCTATGTATGCCAGATGTGGGACGAAAGCTCCCCCGGTATCCCCACCCGCGCCCATGTTAACCCCGGTGCGCTGGTGTTTAACGGTTACGGACTTCCCATATCGGCGGACGGCTCACCCACCCCCGGCAAGCCCCACAGCTTCCAGTTTGACGACACCTGGCGCAGTGTGGGTTTTCTCGCCATGAACACCGAGTCACGCTACAACTACGGTGACGGCTGCGGAGGCGCGCACTCGATTGTCCTCATAGACGGTTATGAGGGGCTTCGCGCAAAAGAAAGCTATAATCAGCTCACGGCATCCGGCTGCGACAAGGGGAAATCCATCTGGTGCGATGTTACCCCCATATATAAGGAGAACTTCCCGGATATTTCACTTGTTCTTCGCAAGACCGCGCTTCACTGCGATACATTCTTCTCGATTGAGGATGTGGTGAGAGCCACCGAGCCGCACACCGTAAGCTCCCGCTTCCTGTTCCGACCGGATGCAGAAGAAACAAACGGCGGCGTGTGCGTGACCACACAGGAGGGTGTGAAGCTCACATTGATTGAGCTATTAAATAACAGCGAGGTGGCAATTAAACCCATCGAGAACCACCCCTTTAAGCCGGACGGCTGTTCTGTCTGCGTGGACTTCTCCACCCAGTGCACCGGGGAGCAGACGAGCCTGTTTGTCGCATTTATCTCGAACACAGTCGAGACCATCACCGACATAACCGGCTTTACCGTCATCCCGGATGAATGCGGCGAGCTGGACTTTGATAAAGCGGGTGACCTGCTAGACGCAAGTGAGCTAGTCCTCCCCATGAAGCTTCCCGCCTACATGGAAGCTCCTTTACCCAATCACAAGACATGGTGGTACAGAAAAACCATCCAAAAGCCGCAGGGAAAAACTATCCTCACACTGCCCGCCGCGCTGCACAATCCGCACCTTTTTATTGACGGTGAGGAGCTTGATCTCTCGTCCTATGAGATTTCAAAGGAGCTGATCGGCCCTAGAGTTACACTGCCCGAACGCTATGATAACCTCACCAAGATTACCCTAGTGCTCAAAACCGATGTGTCTGTGGGGCACTATGACGGCGGCGGGGATGGTACGGTGAGCATGACCGGCGGCATGTGGCTCTGCCGACCTGTCCCCGACGAGCAGGTAGTGTCGGCGCGCTACGAGGAAGGCTTCATCACGGTCGTGACCGACAAAAACACATATAGAAGCGCCTACGAGCTAGGTGAGTTTAAGGCGGGTGACTGTAATGCTCAATAACTATAAGCTCATGGAGGAGGTAATGAAAAATCCCAAATCCATAGCAAAGCATATAAATAATCCCGACTGGCGGGTGCGCTATGCCGCCGCCGTCGCAATAGGTGAGCTTCGCGATAAGAAATATCTGCCGCTTCTGTGTAATCTACTAAGAAGCGAGGGGGAACGCCCCCTCTACACACAACCCGCCGTACTGGGCTACGAGAACAGCTATGACGATACCCGCATGGCAGAGCAGCTTGTCCCCATCAAGGAGATTTTTGATAAGGAGTACCCCGAAGACATGCGCGAGGCATGGCGCTGCCGCGGACGTGTACGTCAGGCATGTATCTTTGCTATACGCGATGTGGGCAAGGCTACAGACGAGGTGTTAAAGCTTCTGCACACCTTTCTTATCGACCCGAAAGAGGACTATGCCGTCAAGGCGGCGAGTGCCATGGCTTTGGGCAGTGTCGGACATGACGGAAGTATCCCATATCTTGAAAAGCTCATGGAGTTGGACGAGTGGTGCTGTCAGTGCGAGGCTAAAAAGGCACTAAGGAGGCTTAAAGGTGGAAAAAAGTCTTAATATAGGCATCCTCTCGACCTGTTCGATACCGGGAGATGTTAAGGGAAACCTTGAACAGATAGAATACTTTGCCAAAAAAGCGGGAGCAGTGGGCTGTGACTGTCTATTGACACCCGAGCTTAGTGTGTCGGGCTACGGCGGGTATGACGAGGTTATAGCCACAGCCGAACCGGCGGGTAAGGGATATATATATGAGCGTCTGTCGGACATATCCGCACAGAATAAGCTCGTTGTCATGGCGGGGTTTGCAGAGCGGGGGGTTGGGTGTACCTATCTATCGCACTATGCGGTCTATCCGGACGGCTCGTTTATTGTGCAGAGAAAGCACAGGGTGACGCCGACAGAGCATCCGTTTACACCGTCTGTACCGCTTTATTATGACAATACCGAGGAAATCGGGCATGTAAATAAGGGCGAGGAAAATTTCTGTTTCTTCTTTATTAATAATGTAAAGTGTGCTATAATTATATGCGCCGACATGGGTATTAGGCATTTATGGGAAACACTGGTGTCAAACAATGTAAATGCCGTGTTTGTTCCTGTAGGTGCAGGAGGTGTCCGTGAGGACAAGCTCATGAGCGCAGAGCTTATCACAAAAGAGGGAGTAGACCGGTTTATCGGCTGCTCGAACAACCCCTACTTCTACCCCGAGGGCAGTGTGCGCGATGCGATAGGTCACAACATGTCGGTCACCGCTGTCAACATGTGCGGCTTTGACGGACGCGAGAAGTACCACGGCGGCAGCGGCTCTTCGGTGGATGCATATGGAATAATCACAGCGCATCTAGGCTCGATTGAGCTAATAGACCGTCAGCGTCCCACGTTCGCATTCGGCAGGACATTGTGCTGCCGGAACTAATATTAAGGAGAAGATATATGAGTAAGGTCATGTCTAAAGACATATTACATAGCACCGGCAATTTTCCGGTCTATAACCGCAGTCACTCCGAGACGGCTTTTCTGTTGGGGGGTATCGGAACCGGTAACATCTCTGTCGGGGCACGCGGACAGCTTATGGATTTTGAGATATTCGGCACGTCCGGCAAGGGCAACTGCTGTCCGCACACGTTCTTTGCTATAAGAGCCAAGGCGGAGGATGAGAAGCCTGTTCTTCGCGTACTGGAGGCGGGGATTACGCCCCCATTCAGTAAATCCCACGGCTTTGTGGACAGGGAGGTAGCCGGTCTTCCGCGTTTTACCGACTGTGAAGCCACAAGCCGCTATCCGTTTTTTAACGTCAAGTTTAAAGAGGATGGACTGCCGATAGAAGCCGAAATGGAGAGCTTTACCCCCTTTATCCCGCTCAATGCCGACGATTCGGGCATTCCGGCGGGTATACTCCGCTACAAAGTAAAAAACACCTCCGATAAGCCTATGGAGGTTTCTATAGCGGGCTCTGTGTCCAATCTGAGCACGCTCAAGCGGTATGAGCAGACCCTCTGGAAGGGGCTTGAATTTGACGGCGACGGCGAGAACCGCTTCTTCACGGACGGTGATGTCAAGGGCATATTCTTCGGTCCTAAGATATATAAGCCTGACAGCATCTTCTGCGGAAACATGACGCTTGCCACAACAGAGGAGGACTACTCCTACAAGCGCGCCTGGCTGGACGGCGGCTGGTGGGACGGTCTACAGGATATGTGGGACGATTTTGCCGAGGACGGCAGACTGGAGAAGGAATCGGTCTACACACAAAAGGACGTCACAGGTGTAGGCAAGGACAAGGCGGGTTCTCTTGCCATCCACAAGACCATAGCCCCCGACGCGGAGGAGACGTTTACGTTTATCCTCTCATGGTACTTCCCGAATCGCGTAAATTCCTGGTCAACCTCGATGTACGACAACGAAATGCGCGGCAAACAGGACAGCTGCTGTTCGGGTTCGTGCTGCTGTCCCCCTCCTGTCGCGGACGGTGAATATCCGTCTATTAAGAAGTACTACGCCATGCGTTACCGCGATTCCAGACACGTGGCGTGTGACACCTACCAGCGTCTTGGGGAGCTGGAGCGACTATCCCGCTCGTTTGCGGACGCGCTCTACTCCACGACATTGCCCGACTATGTAATAGAGACTACCGCCAACAACATCACGATTCTGCGCTCCAATACCTGCTTTAGGCTGGAGGACGGCACACTCATGGCGTGGGAGGGCTGCTTCTTTGACGAGGGCTGCTGTGAGGGCAACTGCACACACGTCTGGAACTATGCGCAGACCATAGCATACCTCTTCCCGGAGCTGGAGCGCACTATGCGGCTTGTGGAGTACATGACCGAGACCGAGACAGGCGGCAAGATGAACTTTAGAAGCTACAAGCTGTGGGGTATGGGCGGACACGACCATGTTCCGGCGGCAGACGGACAGATGGGTACATTCGTGCGGCTATACCGCGAATGGCGGTTTTCGGGGGACGATGAGTTTCTTCTAAAGGTCTGGCCCAACGCTAAAAGCACTCTGGACTTTGCCTTTGAATACTGGGATAAGGACGGCGACTTTGTTTTCGAGACCAACCAGTTTAACACCTACGACATTGGCTTTGTAGGTCCTAACTCCATGGTCAACAGCCTGTTCTACGCCGCTTTGAAGGCAGGAGCGGAGATATGCGCTTATCTTGGTGACACCGAGAGCGAGAAGAAGTACAGAAACGCGTTCGAGCAGGGCAGCAAGCGCATGGACGAGCTTCTCTGGGGCGGCGAATACTATGTCCAGCAGATAGAGGATGTCAACGAGTACCGCTATCAGTATGGTGCGGGATGCCTGTCCGACCAGATTTTCGGGCAGACATTGGCACATCTGGCGGGACTGGGACACATCCTGCCCGCAGAGCATGTAAAGCTCACCGCAAAGTCCATCTTCGACCACAACTTCCTCCCCGACTTCACCGAGCATTGGAACACACAGCGCACCTATGTACTGGGTAAGGAGCAGGGGCTTCTCCTCTGCACATGGCAGAACGCCGAGCGCCCGAGACTGCCGTTCCCCTATTCGGACGAGGTATGGCCGGGCATCGAGTATCAGGTAGCTACCACCCTCATTTACGAGGGTTATATAGACGAGGCTCTCACCATAGTCAAGGCAGTGCGTGACCGTCATGACGGCATAAGGCGCAACCCCTTTAACGAGGTGGAATGCGGACATCACTACGCCCGCTCTCTTGCAAGCTACGGCGTGTATGCGGCTCTCTGCGGCTTTGACCTTGATATGCCCAATAAAACGGTATCCTTTGACCCCAAGCTGAACGCGGACTCATTCCGTGCGTTCTACGCGGCGGGCGGCTCATGGGGCATATACGAGCGCACAAAGGGCGAGGACGGACAGATAAGGGAGCGGCTTGTTCCTTTGTACGGTAACCTTGACGGTCTGACACTCAAATGCTGACCGAACGCGAAACTAAACGGACAATTGCCGCGTTTGCCCTGCAAGGGATACTCTACTTTGTCGGTGTGTGCTTTTACGATGTGAACACGGTTCTTCCTGTATTCATCGAAGCCATGACCGGTAAGGTAGAGCTGGCGGGGCTGGCAAGCACTATAAAGCAGTGCTCGACACTTATAATGCAGCTGCTTGTGGGGACATACATCGTACGTGTCCGGCATGTACCGCGTTATATCGGCGTGTGTCTTTTAATATCCTATTCCATGCCGCTTGTCATCGCACTGGCTCTTTTTACCGGTGCGGGCGGTATGACGGCGGCGGCGGTAACGCTTTTTGCTGTGGCGATTACATGGATATTCGACGGTGTCATGGTCATAGGCTACTATGACCTTTTGGCGCGTACAGTGGATACACTCAACCGCGGACGTGTACTGGGGCTTATGCAGACCATCGGCGGCGCGGGTGCAATGGCGGGTGCGGTTATAATAAAACGTATTCTGGACATGAACACGTCTCTTAACAGCCGGTACGGGCTTATCTTCTCAATCGGCGGGATTATACTGATTCCGGCGGCTTTATGCATGTTTTTTGCAAAGGATACGCCCCGCAGAGAGCCGGAGGAACGTTATTCACTTATCGAACAGCTAAAAAAAATCCCGCTTATTCTAAAGGAGAACAAGGGCTTTCGCCGTGTCATATATGCGCAGATGCTCTTTCTCGGAGCAATGCTAGGTGTGCCTTATGTGCTCATTATGTGCGGAGATGTGCTTAAAATGAGCGGCGAGATGGTCTCGTCTATGCTGAGTATTCAGGTATTCGGCTCACTGGCAGGCGGACTTTTCAGTGTGTTTATCTCCCCTAGGTTCGGAAGCCGGACTACCGTAATATTGTTTTGTATTTTTTCGGTGATAGGCTCTGTTTTTGGCATATTAGCCGCTATGGGTATTCAGCTGTGGGGAGCTTCCGCTATAATCACCGTGGCGGTGTGCGGGATATCCACCGCTTCGTGGGCGGGATTTATCAGCGCCATGCTGGATGCCTCGGGCGGTAAGGACGCACACCTCTACATGCTTATAAACAGCATAACGACACTGCCCATGTCCATAGCGCCCTTTGCAGGCGGGGTGATTGTAAAGAGCTTTGGCTTTACTGCTCTTTTCTCTGTATCTCTTATACTGGCGTGTGCTGCTATGGCGGTATCTCTGACTATAAAAAAGGGGGCTTTAGTTTAATGAAACGTAAAAATGCCATTGTAGTGGGAATAAACTTCGGCGTATGGGTAATAGAGAATGAGCTTCTAAAAAAACCGGGCAGTGACTTCTTTAATCTGTATGCCGTCTGTGACATTAATAAGGAAAAGACCGACAGTATCGCCGAAAAGTACGGAGTAAAGGCATATTACGACATTGACACGGCTCTTTGTGACGAGCAGATAGACGTGTTCGTCCTCATTACAGGTCCTAACGGCAGGGCAAAGCTCATCGACAAGATAATCTCCCGTGGTAAGCCTGTCATGACCACAAAGCCCTTTGACATTAGTGCGGACGAGACATTTTTTGTCCTCAAAAAAGCCGAGAGCCTTAATATTCCGGTATTCATGAACTCCCCTACGCCTGTAGCGGCGGGGGAGCTGCAACAGGTGAGTGAGTGGATAACACGCTTTAACCTTGGTCGTCCCATCGGATACCGCGCCTCCACCTACTGCTCATACCGCGAGAAGCCGGACGGCAGCTGGTACGATGACCCCGCTCTCTGCCCCGCCGCACCTGTGTTTCGGTTGGGCATATATCTTCTCAATGACCTGTGCCGCTTTCTCTCCCCTGTCAAGACGGTGAACGTCCTGCAATCACGCATCTTCACCGAACGCCCCACAGCGGACAATGCCATGCTGTCCACACTGCATGAGGACGGCACAATCGGTAGCATATACGCGTCATTTTGCATAGACGATCTCCAGTACTACCGGGGCAGCTTTGAGATTATGTTCGAGAAGGGCACAATCTATAAAAATGCAGGGGCTAAGGAGACCGAGGATATAGTTTTGGAGCTTGCGGCAAATGTCGGCGGCAGTCTCACGGTCGAGCGCGCCGCCATAGACGGCAGTATAAGCGGATACCAGTGGGAGAACCTCTACCGCGCCATGCAGGGCGAGGACATAGGTGAGCGCGTCACGCCCGAAGCTGTCGCATCGGTCATTCGTATAATCGAGCAGATGAAAGCGGGGAGCATGTAATGAATTTAGGAATAGCCATATACGGCGGAAACGGACACCAGATAAACGAGGACATGATAAAAGAAGCAGGCGGTGTGCTGACAGGTATATGTGAAGCTGACGCGGACAAGTTTCCGGGAGCGGCAGTATATAAGTCCGCAGAGGATATGCTGTCGGACGAGCGGGTGAGCCTAGTCTCGGTGTGCGCACCTTTAAGGAGCGAGCAGTATGGTATAATTGCCGCCTGTCTCAATGCTAGAAAGCATGTCTACGCAGAAAAGCCCTCTGTCATGACGACAGAGGAGCTTGACAGTCTTTTAGTGCTGGCGGATAAAACCGGACTTATTTTTTGTGAGCAGAACTTTGTCACGATGGATGTGCCCTACAACAAGGCACTGGAGATTGTATCATCGGGTGTTCTGGGTGATATTGTGCAGGTGTTTGCACAGAAGTCCTACCCCTACGGCGACTGGCGACCGCAGGACGAGCGTAAGGACGGCGGGCTTATCATGCAGAATGCCCTGTACGGACTTAGATTTATAGAGCATATAGCCGGAATGAAGATTACCGCCCTGTCGGCAATCGAGACCGGGTACGGCAACCCGCGTGACGGCGGTCTCATGATGGCGGCATCCATACAGATGCGCCTTGCCAACGGCGGTATCGGTACGGTTGTCGCAAACTATCTCAATCAGCCCGGTACAGGTGTGTGGGGTAACGAGGAGCTGCGCATATTCGGTACAAAGGGATATCTGCGCACCGACATGCAAAACGGCAGTGTATACGTCTACACCGACGGTGTACAGGAGTATCCCTTTGAGCGCGGAGTAAGACAGTTAACCGTCCTCGCGGACTGCATCAAGGCGGGGAAGCCCTACCCCATCCCCCCCGAGCGACTCACACATCCGACACGCCTTGCCATACTGGCAAAGCGTTCCGCGTCCGAGGGGGGCAGATGGGTAGATGTACCTGACAAAAACGGTTCATCTTCCCTGTAATAGCTCTCTATAAGTGTCCATCAGCTCGATAAAGCTCTTATCATCCCCGCCTGTATCTGGGTGAAAACGTTTGGCAAGCTCCCGAAAGCGCTTCTTTATCTCCTGTTCACCGGCATCCGCCGGCAGATTCAGCCTAATGAGGGCGGCAGGACTGTAAGAAACGTTGGCGGGGGCTTGTTTATGCCCCATCATCCCACAGCAGACAAACTCCCAGTACTCTTCCAAAACCTCGCTGTAGGCCTTACCGTTCATAGCGGCAAGCACCTCTAATGTGTACCGCCCTCTGCCTGCGGGCGGCTCATGCAGATCGAAGAAGCTGTCCCAGATAAGCTCATCGCCCTCACAACCGACAGAAAGCTTCCTTTCAAGGCGTTTTAGCTCGCGAAGCCTGCGCTTTAGCACATCCCTATGCACCTTACCGTTCATCTTCTTTTAATACCGCCCCCTTTTTCCATCTGCTTTACATGCTTTGCTATATCCTTAAACCTCTGTGTCTTTTCCCTAATATATGCTTCACGGTCATCCGAATATTTAGCCTCATGCTTTAGCTTATTATAGCTCTCCCAGCGTTTTCTCGTCAGCTCGCCGCTCTCTATGGCTGCATTTACAGCGCAGCCCGGTTCGTTATTGTGCTTGCAGTCCGAGAAGCGGCATCTGCCTAAATATTCCTCCACATCAGAAAACGTCTCACCTAAACCCGCTGACACATCCCACATACCCAGCTCGCGCATTCCGGGCGTATCTATTATCATAAACCCGCCGCTTAGCATAATGAGCTGACGGTGTGTCGTGGTGTGCCGCCCCTTGTCGTCATCCTCGCGAATCGTGCTCACATTCATCATGTCCTCCCCTGCCAGAACGTTGACAAGGCTCGACTTACCTACGCCGGACGAGCCGAGAAACACGATAGTCTTGCGCGGTTTTAGATAGTCCCCCAGAGCGGAGATGCCAAAGCCTGTTTTTGCGCTGACCGGGAACACGCACACCCCCGCTGCGGCACGCTCCACCTCCCGGACGCGGGATTCATACTCCTTAGCCAAATCCGCTTTGGAGAGTATTATAACCGGCACAGCCCCCGACTGCCACCCCAGAGTGACATACCGCTCGAGGCGCGCTATATTAAAGTCTTGGTTGAGCGACTGCATGATAAATACATAGTCAAAGTTCGCCGCCACCGCCTGTTCACGCGGAATAGGACCCGGCTCTCGGCGGGAAAAAAGAGAGCGACGGTTTAAGGTTTTTACAATCTGGCTGTCGCCGTTTTCGTTAAATCTGATGTGGACAAAATCGCCCGCAGTCGGGAACTCCTCGCCGCCTGTACCGTAGTATATACCCGTTTTAAGCCGACCGAAGCACTGTCCCTTCTCGCACACAAGCTCATACCGCTCCTTGTGGACGGCGGTCACGCGGGCGGGGATGTCACCATCCTCTGTCTCTGTATAGGTATAGCCGTAATCTCTTAGAACTATCATTACTTTCCTCCGATATTGTTGTGTTGATATATTGCTCAAAATAAAAAAGCATAAAACATTTCTCCTTTCAATTTAGAATACAGCGCAAAAATACCGCTGCAGACCATTCGGCTGCTGTGCGGCATAATGAACGGGTATGCAAAAAGGCACACCCATTCGATGTGCCCAAAATCCAGCATAACACGAAAGGTATCCGTCCGGCGGCATGACAATAAAAAGGGTCTAAACCCCAATATGCCCCGCCTGTATTCGGTTTTAAGCGGCTGCCACCTCTAACGCCACAAACATGAAAACAACCCCTTTCGTTTGGTATTGTGAAGTGCTTGTTAGTATTATATCACCAGTAAATAGAAAAATCAACAACTAATTTATATTAATCCCATAGATTTTAATATAAACGTTCCCAAAAAGATGGTAAATGTTGCGCATATGGTGGTCATCAGCAGAATCTGTCCTGTAAGCTCTGCGTCACTGCCTAGGTTTTTCGCCATTACAAAGCTGGACACGGCGGTGGGCGTTCCGAACAGAATAAACAGAGAACCCAGCTCCGCACCGCGAAATCCCAACAGCACAGCGGCAGTCATAACCACCAAGGGAACAGCGATAAGCTTTATCACCGTCACGATGCTGATAAACCTTATGTTCGACCATAGCTTCCTAGCCCCTGTAGATGCACCCAATACAACCAGTGCGACAGGGATAGAGGCTCCCGCCAGGTAGCTGACACTCTTGTCCAGCACAGTGGGCAGTCCTATCCCCAAAAGGGAGAAAGCAAGCCCCAACACAACGGCAATGATGAGCGGGTTTGTGATTATACCAATCAGTATCTTTTTAAAGTCCAGATTGAGCTTGCCTGTATGATCAGGGTTCATGACAGTGAGCATGGTGACAGCCAGGATATTATATGTAGGGATGGACACCGCCAGCAGCAGTGAACCGGGTGCTCCGCCCGCATCCCCGAACATGCTGAGAATTAACGGCAGACCTAAAAGTGCAAAGTTTGTGCGGAAGATGGTGTGGGCGCAGGCGCTGGCACGCTTTAGTTCGGGGAATATAAAAAAGCACAGCACTCCGGCTGCTACAGCTATTATTATAATGGTGATTACCGCAAACAGTATTAGCTCTGGGTCAAAGGTATTATGTATGTCCTGCCGGTAGACCTCGTAAAAAAGCATGGCGGGCAGTGCCAGCTTAAATGTGAAGTTCCCCGCGCCCTGCACAAAGCCCTCGGAAAAAAAGTTAAGACGCCGGTACAGATACCCCACCACGACAATAATAAATATGGGTACAACAGAATTTATGGTATATATTAAACTTTCTATAGACGACGCACATCCTTATAGTAAAAATAAGGGAGCAGGGAGTGTAAACTCCGAACTCCCATAAAATAAACTATTCTGTAAGCTGGTCAACAATCTTGTCAACCCACTTTTTCACATCGCCTAGACTCTCCTGTGTGGGCATGGACATTCCGAACAATGAGCTCTTTACCTGGCAAACATGAACATCGTTTAGCACCGTGACACCCTTAGCGGTGACAATCTGCTTGAGTTCATCAATATTAGCATCGGCACTGCCCGAAACTACACAGAATGCTACATTTTTCGCTCTATCGGGAATGAGATCCTTACACAAATCGGTAACCTGCTTGGAATGCTTTGAGCCTGCAAGCTCTGATACCACTATTAAAAGCTTTTCCTTTTCGCAA
>CAYSTR010000026.1:0-13347 GCA_964433745.1 uncultured Oscillospiraceae bacterium
AGCTGCTGTTTCAGCTCGTTTTGCATGAGATTTGTTTCGGGCAGTGAATCCTCGTCCTTTATATCCTCAACACCGCCCCCCGAGGATACTGCATTCTGCACAACTCCCTCGAATGACAGCGTAACTGCCTGTGACATCTCACTGTAGTGCTTATACAGCGCATTCTCCGAGATATTAAGCTTACCCGCCAGCTCCCCTGCCGTCGGTTCACGCATAAGTGAGTTTGTCAGCTCGTCATGTGCGGCATATATCTCTTTAGCCGTCTTGCGGACACGTCTTGGTATCCAGTCCTGTTTTCTTATAAAGTCTATAACTGCACCCTTTAAGCGCATATACGCATATGACTCAAACTTAACGCCTTTTTCCGGCTCAAAACGTTCAATGCAGTCAATAAGTGTAATCATGCCGTGGTTTACAATGTCCTCTACCTGCGCGTAGCTCGACGCAATACCCCTCATCTGCGCCGCCACCGACTGAGCAATGTAGCTATAATGCATAGCCAGTGAGTTACGGGTCACGATGTCTCTCGTGTTTTTATAATCCCGCATTACCCCCTCGGGATCCTCCAGCTTTACATTCATATGATCACCACCGTATCCTATCGTTTATCTGGAACGGAAACCATGTTCATTTTGATTGTCTCCGTATACCTCATGTAAGTATTGTATCACATTTTACGAAAAAAATCAAATAGTAATGACTGGTTTATCAGTAGTATTCTGGTTTTTTTATGAGAAAAATTTTGAATTTTTGAAAAATTTCGGACTAAACCCTGTCCTCTAAGACAAGCGCAATGTTACCGAGGGCTTGAATCTGCACATTTTGGTCAACCTCGTTAAACGACAGCACGACAATTCCGGGATAGAACTGATCAATGAGCTTCTTAAAGTAAATTCTGACAATAGGCGCAGACATGATAATCGGAACAGGCACAATCTCCTTAATCTTATCAATCTCCGCTGTTGTTGCGGAAATAATTCCCTGAATGACATTCGGCTCAAGAGCGAGATATGACCCCCCCTCCATCTTCTTGACACTGCTCATGACTAGGTTCTCGATATTTGCATCAAGTGCAATAACCTTTAGCTGACCAGCCTCTGCAAAGCGGTGAGATATAGTACGTTTAAGCGACTGTCTGACATACTCCGTGAGCATGTCGCTGTCCTTTACCGTCTGACCGTAATCACCCAGTGTTTCCAGTATAGTCGGCATATCTTTAATGGGAATATTTTCTTTTAATAAATTACAAAGAATTTTTTGAAGCTCGCCGATTGAAACAATAGACGGTATAATATCGTCCACAATCTCTGCATTTAGCTTCTTTAGGTTGGTTAGGATGTTGTTGACCTCTTGGCGGGTTAAAAGCTCATGGGCATGAGCCTTAATTACCTCCGAAATATGTGTAATGATAACTGAAGTCGGATCAATAAGTGTATAGCCCGCTAGCTCCGCTCTCATGCGCTTGTCCTCGCTTATCCAACGCGCCGGAATGCCAAAGGCAGGCTCAATGGTGTCAATACCCTCTACCATCTCTTCAAGGTCACCCGACGCAAGCGCCAGATAGTGATCGACCAGCACATCACCACGCGCCACTTCCTCGCCCTTTAGACGTACGCTGTACTGGTTCGGATTGAGCGCACCGCTGTTCTTAACATGCACCGACGGTACAACCAACCCCATATCCTGCGCAAACTGCTTTCTAAACATGACCACACGGTCAATAAAGCTGCCGCCCGATCCCTCGTCAATAATTGGGATAAGACTGTAACCGAACTCTAACTCTATCTGCTCGACATTTAAAAGACCGTATACATTGTCGATATTTTTATAGAACTGCGCTTCACTTGTAATCTCCTCGGTGGCCTCCAGCCCCCCCTCCGCTGTAACGGGAGCAACGCGGGAACGGTTTTGCAGCACAACACCTAGTGCAATAAGACCGGCGGAGACAATCAGTATCTGCAGCTTCGGGGAACCCGGGATAAGCACAAACGCACCTATAACGGCACCAGCCATTATGAGCACCATGGGTTGTGACACCAACTGACGCTTTACATCAGCGTTGAGGTTGTTCTCGGACGCACTGCGGGTTACAATCATACCGGTCGAAACCGAAATCAGAAGCGCCGGAAGCTGTGAGACCAGACCGTCACCCACTGTCGCATTCATGTAGGTGTTTATAATCGTGTTAAAGTCGCCCACGCCCTGCATAAATCCCATGACAATACCGCCTATGAGGTTTATAAGCGTTATAACAATAGACGCTATTGCGTCTCCCTTTACGAACTTTGAAGCACCGTCCATCGAACCGAAAAAGTCTGCCTCACGTTGAATCTTGGAGCGGCGTTCCTTTGCCTGTTGTTCGTCAATAAGACCGGAGCTTAAATCCGCGTCTATAGCCATCTGTTTACCGGGCATAGCATCCAGCGTAAATCTCGCCGAGACCTCAGCCACACGCTCGGAACCTTTTGTAATAACGATAAACTGCACTATGACGATGATAAAGAATATAACGAAACCGACAATGGCGTTTCCTCTGATAACGAAGTCACCGAATGTCTTAATAACCGCACCCGCCGCGCCCTTTTCCAGAAGAATAAGACGGGTGGAGGATACGTTTAGTCCCACACGAAACAGAGTCGTAATTAGGAGCAGTGACGGAAATATTGAAAACTCCAAGGACTCCTTAATCGACATGGTCGTAAGGAGTATAATAAAGCTGAGTGTCAGATTGAGGATAAACATTAAATCCAACAAAAATGGCGGTAGCGGTATGAGCAGCAGTGCAATAATCAAGACTACTGCAATGGAAACGGTGTTACTGAAAAATCTCACTTTTTCCTGTCCCTCTTCTTCAACGAATATACGAATGCCAGTACTTCAGCAACCGGCTGAAAGAAGTGCTCTGGTATCTCCATATCTATATTTACCGATTCAAACAGACCTCTTGCCAGCGGCTTGTTCTCGGTGACGGTGACACCATTCTGTTCTGCTATCTCGACAATCTTCATCGCCACATTGTCCGCACCCTTAGCAACCACCACAGGAGCAGTATTCTGTTTAGGTGTGTACTTTACAGCCACAGCAAAGTGGGTCGGGTTTCTTATGACCACATCGGCAGTCGGGACGGCCTGCATCATTCGGGACATGGCCCGCTTCTGCTGTAACTCCCTTATCTTACCCTTGATTTGGGGGTCGCCCTCCATCTGCTTGTACTCTTCTTTTATGTCCTGCTTGCTCATTCTCAAGCTTTTCTCGTACTCCCACCACTGGTAGCCGTAGTCCACTATAGCCAGAAAGATGAACACACCTGCGACAGCATTGACAATCGACATTATCATGTCGCCAAAATACGAGACGCTTTCCTATATGGTCAAATCCATAAGCCTAGGCAGCATAAATATCTTCCCGCTTAGGTTTATGTATATAATATAGCCTAACACCGTAATCTTTAAAATAGATTTAACCAGCTCGATAATCCCTCTCATGGAAAACATCTTCTTTATTCCGGAGAGTGGATTGAGACGGTTGAACTTAAACGCCATGGATTTTGTGGAAAAGATAAACTTGGTTTGCAATATCGTAAACAGTACAGCCCCCACAATTCCGACAGCCATAATGGGAGAAACCGTCATGATAAACGTCACAACGCCGCCCGAATACAGATTGAAAAGATTTCCAACCTCTATAGTCTCAACGGTGCTTAACATCTTCAGATAGTCACCCACAGCAGCACCTATGGTCGAGGTTATAAACGGAAACATGAGGTTAACCGCGTAGAACGTCAGAACAAGGGAGAATATGACGACAACATCCTTACTCTGGAAGATATTGCCCTTTTTTCTTTCCTCCTGCTTACGTTTAGGGGTCGCTTTCTCTGTCTTTTCACCTGCCACAAGTGTTCACCGCCCTTTTTTGAACAAACCTTTGGTTTAGACCAGCACCGTCAGCGCATTTTGTATGTTCTCTAGCATTATACGCACATAGTTGTCCATAAAACCGGACACAGGCCCTGCGAACAAGAACAAAAGCGTAATACCGATGAGCATCTTAGCCTGGATGTTAATGACGAACACATGTATCTGCGGAATGACCTTCATCAAAATACCCATGCATATCTCAAGTGTGAACTCCGCCACGAGAAACGGTAATATCAAACGAATCGACAGCATAAACACCGCAGAAAACATGTTAACTACAAATCCCGCCAGATTCTGCGGTAATGTTATTGTACCCAGAGGGACAATGTTAAATGACTGCGAAAAAATGTGAATTAGTACCAGATGGCTGTCCGTTGCAAATATATATAGTACAAACATCAGATTCAGAAAATTTCCCGATATCGACATCTGCAGATTGCTCGATGGGTCAAATACCTTAGCCATGGACATACCAAACTGCATGTCCATAACGTCTCCGACAAAAAACAACAAATAGTAGAATGTTTGGTAGATAAACCCCAATGTAAATCCTACCAGCAGCTCCCAGAACAGGAGAACTATCGTGGATATGTCAGGCAGCCCCACCACCGCTGAGGTGTCTACCGTGGGAGCTAATATGATGGTCAGCGCCAAAATAAGCGCTATCCTCACCTGATTGGGGAGGTTTCGCCGCGCAAACAGCGGATTAAAGAGAATCATTGCCGCCATGCGCACAAATACGAATATATAGGCATAAAAGTCATGCAGCAGTATATCAATCATCTTGTAAGGCTTTTTCCCTTTACACTAGATTGTTGCCATTAATGTAAACAAACGTTTAACAAACTCAATAAGTGTCATTGCCATCCACGAACCCAAACCCAAAAGCACGAGAGTTATAACCAGCACCTTGGGAACAAACGTAAGTGTCTGCTCGTGTATCTGCGTAGCGGCTTGAAATATCGCAATAACAAGACCTACCACAAGGCTGATTATCAGCATGGGCGACGCCAGTTTCAGTGCCACCAGCACCGCTTCCTTTAAAACATCCAGAACCTGTCCCTGTGTCATTTAGGGCATCACCCTCCTTTTCATAAAATAATATATCCGGCTATCGGAAACTGTTGACAAGTGTACTAAACAAAAGACTCCATCCGTCCACCAGAACAAATATAAGAAGCTTAAACGGCATAGCTATCATGGAAGGCGGTAACATTACCATACCCATTGACATGAGGGTACTCGACACTACCATGTCTATAATCAAAAATGGGATATAGAGTAAAAATCCCATTGTGAATGCGCGCTTCAACTCACTTGTGATAAATGCGGGAACTATAACCTCAATACCCAGTTCGCTTAAACGGTCCAGTCTCTCCTCTGCTGTCTCGGTATCGGGATTTACCGCCTGCGGCATCTCTGTACCGGAAATCGTCAGAAACAAGCTCAAGTCCGCTTTACCGGTCTGCTTTAACATAAATTTTTTAAGCGGCTTTACAGCAAGCGATATGGCTTCGTCCGTAGTAATCGTGCGCTCGGTGTAGGGCTTATATGCGACGGTGTCAATCTCCTTAATGACAGGAGACATGATAAATAAGGTGAGAAAGAGCGCAAGACCTATAACCACCTGATTAGGGGGGGCTGCCTGTGTACCCATAGCATTTCTCAAAAACGATAGCACAATGACGATTCGGGTAAAGCTCGTCATCATAATAAGAAGAGACGGCGCTATCGCCAGAACAGTGAGCAAAAATAAGAGTTCGAGAGGACCTAACGCGCCCTCTGTGGTATCGGTATTGTCAAAATTTATCGTCACACCCGGTGCAGCATACGCCGTTATGCACAACAAAGAGAAAATAATTGTAAAAATGAAAAGAAAGACAATCACCCTTTTGAAAAAAGGTTTGTCCCTTAACCGAATGTGTTTTGTTTTTTCCGTCAGGCTTTGCACAAATTCCCTCCATCTCGGAATGGGATAACGTTTGAAACAAAAAGTATGATGAGAATTTACACCCTACTTTTTTTCATCTCCGCCCCCTTGATCAAGGCCGTTCGCAGACGGCTTTTGAATAAACCGTTGAAGCAGTGTGGAAAAGCTCGTATCTGGCTCTGGAGCGGACGGAAAATCGTCCGCATTAAGCTCGCATAAAATTTCTACTGCATGTGAAGTCATAGCCAGAGCGAGTACCCGGCCTTTTATGTTAACAATCAATATGCATTTGTCCTGACCGATAAATGTACGATCAAGCACCTTTATGTGCTGCGATCCGCTCTGTATGGTCGTGCGTTTACCCAGCCATCTTGTGACATAGTATGCGAGAAAGAGTATTCCCACCACCATTAAAAGCGCAAAAATCACAGAAAAGAACCCACCGGTATCATTAAACACCTATAGCTCTCCCTTTATCATAAAAAAGACCTATCCCAGAATCTTCTTCACTGTTTGCAGAATACGGTCGGCTTTAAAAGGCTTAACAATAAAGTCCAGTGCGCCAAAGCGGATAGCATCCACTACCATCGTCTCTTGACCCATGGCAGAGCACATAACCACCTTTGCATTTGCATCAAATGCTTTTATCGCTTGAACTGCCTGAATGCCGTCCATGTTGGGCATTGTAATGTCCATAATGACAAGATCCGGCTTCTCCTTTTGATAGGTCTCAAAGGCAATCTGACCGTCAGCAGCCTCTATGATATTGGTATATCCGTTTTTGGTCAAATTATCCTTAATCATCATTCTCATAAAAGCCGCATCGTCAACAATCATGATTTTTTTATCCACAGTAACACGCTCCTAAAAAATTTTATGTTGTAACCTACAGTTTGTTTTCAATCATGCTAAGAATCTCTCTCGATCCTAGTATCTCGGTAACGCGAACACCGAAGTTATCATCAATAACTACAACGTCCCCCCTTGCTAAAAGCTGCCCATTTACCATTATATCAACAGGAGCTCCCGCTTGCTTCTCGAGTTCTATTATCGTACCCTGTGTAAAATCCAGAATATCCTTAATCTTGCGCTTGGTCTTGCCTATCTCAACAGTGACATTCAGCGGAACATTCATGATTAGATTCATGTTCTTGTTTACCAGCTGACCGTCGCCGTGACCCTCACTCTGGAAAGACGGGAACTGTACATTCTGTACGTTCACCGGCTGCTTCATTATACCCGTCTCATGCTCCGGCGGCATCTGGTACATCGGCATGTATCCCTGAGGAACAGGCTGACCGTACGCAGGATAACCGGGAGCTTGCGCATACTGTGGCGGATAGTTTGCCGGGGCAGGTTGTGCTGCCATCTGCGGGGGCGGTGCCATCTGCGGTATAGGCGCCATCTGCGGGGCAACCTGCGGGGCAACCTGCGGGGCAACCTGCGGGGGCGCTGCGGGCTGCAGAGGTGCCATGACCGGTGCCTGTACCGGCGCTGGGGTAGGAGCATATGCCGGAGCGGCTGGGGGAGGTGTTGGTGCAGCGGCAGGCTCGGGTATAGACGGTGAATTTGTTGTGCCTACAAAACGATCAACTATAAGCCGTGCCAGATCGTATGACATAATGCTGACAAACTCACTGTTCATTATGTCTTTTATTTCAAGGTTAAAGATAATTGACACGACGTTCTCGTTCTTGTCAATATCCATCATATCATTGAATGTAGTCGAGGTATCCATGACCTTTGCTATGGGTGTGGATATGTTAACCGTCATCTCCAGAAACTGTGACAGCGCCGTGGCTGACGCACCCATCATCTGGTTCATGACCTCACATGCGGCAGACATACTCAGCTCATCAAAAACGAAATCGTCCGTTGGCGGATCATCTATACCCATCAGCTGATTTAAAATCATCTGCATGTCGCGCTGCTTGAATACCATTGCATTCGAGCCTGTAATGCCCTCGACATACGTAATCTTTACCAAAATCGCCGGTTCTAAAGCAGAGTAATCCACCATCTCCAGCTTCTCCACCTTAACGGTGGGGACAGTTATATTGACCATCTTATCAAGCATGGTGGATATCGCAGTTGCCGCAGAACCCATGCTTATATTAAGCACCTCTCCTATGGCATCGATCTCCATTGGCGTAAGTGTATTTGTTTCCGTACTCAATGCATTTCCTCCTACCCTCTTAGCTATTCAAGCAAATCCGTCATATTAGTGCTCCTTTATTGCCCTAACGTCTGCCGGTTTACAGCATCACCCAAATCAATCTTAATGCCGTCTATCTTTATTGCACGCTTGGTTCTTGTTTGACCCAGCATAACATTAAACCATTCTGCATCCTCTACAATTACACTAGCCGGTTCATCTACCTTCTTATTGAGCGGTATAATATCATTTACCTGCAAACTCAATATATCATGAAGATCAACATCAATCTTATCCAGTACCACATTCATCTGCAACTCGGAATTTCGTATAGATTCGAGTATAAGCTGTTTTCTGTACTCTTCCTTATCTATATCACGCTTCTTTTCAGACTTTGTAACACGGGTGCTGAACTGATCTATCATTTCTTCAAGATTTATCGCCGGAATACATATGGTCATTGTACCTGACAGGTTTTTCAGCTTTACATCAATGAGTACAATTACAACGGTATCATCCGGCATGTACGCCTGCATAAGCCTTGAATTTGTTTCTATGCTGTGCAGATCAGTCTTTACATCAATATAGTTACTCCATGATTCTTGCAGATATGTCGTTAGCTTGGTAAAAACATTCTGCATGATGGCAATCTCTATATCCGAAAACTCGCGGTTTACATTAAACCCGTCGCCCGATCCACCTAACAGCCTGTCAATCATAAAGAATCCCAGTGAAGGGCTCATGTCAACAAGCATAATTGATTCATCGAGATTATCATCCTTGGGCTTCATGTTGACCATTCCTATAAGTACACTGTCCGGCAGGGCATTATTATACTCATAATAACGGTATTCCTCTATCTGCGAGACTCTCGCCTCACAGTAGACCCGCATTGCGCCCGAGATATAGGATGACAAAAACCTTGCAAAGTTATCATGAAGACTGTTGAGCGTTTTTAACTGCTCTTTTGTAAATTTCTTAGGAGTTTTAAAGTCGTATTCCTTTATCTTTTGAGCCGGGGCAACCGGAACCTCTGCGGCACCGGGCGTTGTAAGTCCCTTTAACAGGGCATCAATCTGGCTTTGTGATAGTACTTCAGCCATTAATTCCTAAAATCCCCCTTCTCTAAAGAATGCTTTATTATTTTTAACACTTTAACAGGTTATAGCAAAGGAATATTTTTCAATTAATCCGATGCCGAGACCGTCTCTTCCTTAGCGGCATCTTCTAAAAGGTCTGATACCACATCCTCCGGATTAACTGCATTGGGGTCGGACGGCGGTTTAGTCTCTGGACTGTCAGGTGTCATGCCCGATGTAAAAATACCGTTTAGCTCGTGCTGAAGATTTATTGAACCCTCATAGTTCGAGCCGTTTCCTATGATAAGAAGCTCGACGCGCCTGTTTTTAGAGCGTCCGTCGGCTGTATCATTATCCGCGATGGCATAGTTATTACCGTAACCGATGGATATTAGCTTCTTTGGATCTATCTGTTTTGAATCCTGGAAGTAAACAAGCACACTGTTAGCTCTGCTTGACGACAGTGTTCTGTCCACACTGGATACATAGTTCTGAACCTTTGCGGTGTGTCCGTTAATCTGTATAACCGAGATTATGGACTCCATATTCTTGAACGCATCACCCAGATGGGTTAATATGTCAAAAGATGCATTTTTAAGTATAGCACTATCCGGGTCAAAGAATATACTATCCTTTAACCGGATAAAAACATTATCATTTTCTTGAACAACCTCTACGGCGTTCGCAAGACCCTTGTCGTTGACATACTCGGCAATGTATCTGTACAGATCATCAAAATTCTGCGGCAGATCGGGAGAGGTCGGGATATTGTTTGCTTCCTCCTTAATACCGCCTTGATTAGCTCCACCCATACTGTTGCCGGTACCCTCGGGTACTAGTACCACCTGTGAGGTGTCAGCCCCTTGGGAAACAAATGCTTTAATAAGAATCTGCCATTTTTCGGAATCCACCGACGACATTGTAAACAGCATAATAAAAAACGTCAATAACAATGTCACCATGTCCGCATAGGTATTTAACCATTCATTTGGGTTTACCTCTTCACGTGGTTTCTTTGCCATTATTACCCCCCTAGGTTTTCCTCGTTATGAAAACCTTAAACGTCCAATTTCAGACGATACTTGTATCAATCCTATCCATCTTAATGTTCTTCTCTGTCATCAACAGCAGCTGTACGTTTACCTGTAGGCAGAAGCTGTGTAAGCTTTTCTGCGATAAACTTAGGATTCTCTCCTGCTTGTATGGACTGTACACCCTCAACTATTAGCATCTTGCAAAGGTATTCCTCTTCATGCCTAACCTTAAGCTTACTCGCTATCGGCAGAAACACCACGTTAGCAAGTAATGAACCGTAGAATGTTGTAAGCAGCGCAGTAGCCATAGCGGGTCCAATTGAATCCGGATTACTCATATCTTTAAGCATGAGCACCAAACCTACCAGCGTTCCTATCATACCAAATGCCGGAGCGTAAGCAGCGCCCTTTTCATAAAACGCTCTGTCCTGTGCGTGACGGTCATCCAGATATTCAAGCTCACTGTTTAGTATCTGTTTTACCTTGTCCGGTTCTACCGAGTCTACTACAAGTAAAAGACTGGATTTTAAAAATTTATCCTTAGTATCACCCAGCTTTGCCTCAAGAGAAAGAAGCCCTTTCATACGCGCCTCTTTGGCAAATTCAACAATCTGCTCAATGTAGGCGTTAGGGTCATATTTCGTCGGCAATAAGAGTATTTTTAGGTGTTTAAACACTTTAACGAAGCTCTTCATTGGAAAGGAGACCATGAGAACTGATAGTGTTCCTCCTATTGTTATGGCTATACTGGGATAGTTAATAAACGATCCAATATTACCAAAAACAAATGACATGGTATCATTGTTGAACACCATTCCGAATAAAACAAGAGCCGCGGCCAGTCTCCACCCGATTATTACCATTATATCCATATACTTTACCCATCCTTCTTAACGAGCAAATTTGAAAATACCTGCTTCCTAAACTCGATTACCCTGCGCACCACTTCATCCGCACTCTCTTTAACAATATAAAGCGTACCTGTTGTTAAAAGTATCGTGGTGTCGGGATTTTCTGATATATGCTCAATCAGATCACAGTTGAGGACAAATTCCACCCCATTAAGCTTTGTAAGCCCTATCATTACTATTGTACCCCTCTTAACGCGTTTTGTCAAGTCATTGTCTTAACGCGGCACAGAAAATATTACAAATTTTTACATCTATGCTCCGGTAAAACAATGAACCGCACTGACAAAAAAACCATATTCACCGGATATCTCGGGATCAGAGGGGATAGTCCCCTCTAATCCCTTATATTATTCTAAACTTATCTTCTCAGATTAACCAGCTCATTGAGCATTTCATCCGATACCGATATAAGTCTGGAGTTTGCCTGGAAGCCTCTCTGTGTGACTATCATGTCTGCGAACTCCTTTGAAAGGTCAACGTTTGACATTTCCAAAGAACCGCCTGCCAGAGCACCCGAACCTTCCGTACCCGGAACCTTGTGGTACATACCGCCGGAGTTTGCGCTCTCCGAGAAGTAGGAGTTACCTACCTGTACAAGACCCTGGGGGTTGTCAAATGTCGCAAGACAAATCTGACCTAGCTGTACAAGACCTAACTGCGGGTGAATAGCCTCGATAACGCCGTCCGGACCTATGCCTATGCTCGTAAGGTCTGCCATGGTCTGCTCGCCGCCTGCTGTACCGCCCTCAAGACGGATAGGCTTAGAGGAGAGACCCCATGCGTCGGACTTTACTGTCGGTGTAACCTTGTCAATTCCCAGTGTGAACTCACCCGGAGTAGCCTGTGCTGCCCAATCTATATCCTCGAGTGTCTTGAATGCCGGACGTCCTACAACAATGTAATCGTTGGGGTCACCGCTTGAACCCATGAGCTTCATGGAACCAGGCTTATCCTTGGACTCATCAATATCTAAGGTATAGGTTTCTGTACCAACTGTCATGGTAACGGTGTAGGTATTAGGTGTTCCTGCGTTTTGAGTTACAGTCATGGATGCAGGAGGTGTGCCTGTAAGACCTGTTGTGTCACCCTTAAATTCAGAACCTACAGCATATTTAGAGTTAAAGTCAAAGCCGTGCATGGTCTGACCGGATGCAAACTGTATCGTTCCGTTTGTGGGTGAGAAGTTACTGCTTGCTATGTCCGCACCCGAGATACCACCTGCCGGGAATGTCGGCTCGGGATCTGCTGACAGGTTGAACTTACCAGCCGGATGGGGCTTACCGCCGTTAGCGGCTGTTATAGCTTCGTTTATCGCATCAGTGATTTCTCCCATGGACTGGAACTTATGCTGATTGTTGAGAATTACCGAGATACCGCTGGTTGTAACCTTAGCTTCGGCCAGCATACCGTCTGCCATGTTGGCACTGCTGAAGTTGAATGTGACGTTACCGTCCTTGGTTTCATTGGAAGCGGAGAGGGTATATGTCACACCGTTTATCTGCATGGTCTGTGCTGCGGCGGCGGGGTTTGCGTTGGGAACCATAAGCTGAATACGCTCATTACTGGGGGCCTTGCCTACAGGGTTGCCGCTTATACCCAATACGAAGTTACCGTTCATGTCAACCAGGTTACCTGCGGGGTCGATGTTGAGCATACCTGAACGTGTGTAGAAGATGTTACCGTCCGGATCCTGCACCTGGAAGAAGCCGTCACCTGCGATAGCTAAGTCCATGCCGTTACCTGTCATGGTAAAGGATGACTGTGACTGGTCTATGTCGATGCTGCCGAGCTGCGAACCGTAACCGATCTGTGTGGCATTTCTGCCGCCGGCGTTATTGGTTGCACCCGAGGACTTGGACAGTGTCTGATAGTACGTATCGCGGAAGCTGGCGCGGCTCGCTTTAAAGCCGTAGGTGTTGACGTTGGATATATTATTACCTATAACGTCCATACGTGCCTGATGTGCCTTCATGCCAGAAACGCCCGAATACATAGATCTTACCATTGGTTATCTCCTTATATATAAAACAAAAATTGATTGGTACATTCCTAATCCCTTATTCCTGTACCGCACGAGATATAGTCGTTAATAAGCCGCTTATGATTCATCCGTCATTCCGAATCATTAGCTCTGCCGCCCCTTCGTGAGCTGCACCGAACTAGATTATTACGGCTCCGTCTATATTCGAAAAAACATTACCCTTTAACTCTTCACCGTTTACGGTGGTGATGACCGTGCCATTGCTTGCGTTTACGATAAACGCTTTCATGTCAATGAGGATGAGCGTGTCGTTAAGCCCTTTTTGTCTTGCCAGATTAAC
>CAYSTR010000027.1:0-11940 GCA_964433745.1 uncultured Oscillospiraceae bacterium
AAACACCAGCACCTTCTGCTTTTAGGGTCTCAGCAGTGATATAACGTGCCGCCCTATCATCCCCGCGCCCAAAAGACCTATATACGCATCGTAGTTGCCGGGGAAATGCTCGGCGAACTCCTGAGAGACAGCATATCCATCCTCACGGTAACGGTTTAGGAGCTGAAAATATCCCTTGTTTGCCAGTATAATCTGCGCGGCGGTAAACTCCGCAACGGGTACGGCGTTGCTCGCCCACGCACTGAACACGCGCACCCCGCGCCCCAGAAACGGACGGGCAAAATGCTGAACTGAACCGGCGGCATAAAACACCGCTTTAAGCTTCGGAAGATATTTTTCTATATCGCCGCACGAAAGAACGGGCATCCCCCATGTCGAAAATATATACTCTACCCCGTCTATGGGATTATTAAGAAATTGGTCCCAGGTCATAACGGAGGAGTCTCCGAACTGCTCGCTCGTATACGCGCGTCCCAGATTAAATCTGTCGTTACTTAGAAAAAGCCTACTCATATATTATTACCTCCCATAATGATCTCATTTAAGGTTAAGGCGTCCTCTAGGAACTGTAAGGGCTCGTCTCCCCGCACAAATTCAAGCAGCATATCACCGTTAAACCCCGGAACGGCGGTAAGACATTCACGCCAAAAGCCCGCACCCGCTGATAACGGCAGACGTTCACCATCCCGCCAGTAGAAGGTGTGGATATTTTTGAGCCTACCAGTGGGAAACAGGAGCTTGAGGTGCTCAAGGCTTAGCTCATGAGGTAAATCGGCTGCAGGCTGCCAGTAGGTAAAGAGGTTTTCGTGGTTAATCTCCTCAAGCAGCCTAAGTGTACTATCTATTGTGTCAGTGAGCGTCCCGCCGTGGTATTCGAGTGATACCGTAATACTGTGCTCTGCTGCGGAGTCGGCGGCGGCGCGTATTGCTTCGACAACACACCGTCTGTAACCGTCATCAGCTTCTGCACTGCCGCGCCTGCCCGCCCATATGCGAATGTTGTGCGTTCCAAGTGCACGCGCTGTATCGAGCACCAATCCGAAATCCCCGCCCTCGCCCGCCATATAGTAGCTGCCATAGGACAAGCTCAAAAGCCCGCTTTCCTCCATCATAGCCCTGACGGTGTGCGCAGTGCCGGCATTAGGGACATGCACATCCCCGCCCCACTCAATACCGCAAAAACCCGCCTTATGGCACAATGATATTATCTCCCTAGCCGAAAGCTGCCGGAAAGTCACCGAGACCAATCCTGTCCTCATCCCTTAGCTCCTTGCACGTATCAATCCGCGGATTATATCCACGGCTCGCTTCGCACGTCCGCGTTCGCCGCAGAGGGTGTATATATCCCTTAGAATAAACTCCACATTACAATCCCTCGCGCTGTCAATGGTTTTCTTGATGTGCGCGGTAAATGCCTGTTCATCGAATACTTCTGATGCACCGATAAAGTTAGGGCTGGGCTTGCGGCTGTATATAACATTGGACTTAGATAAACGCTCACCCATAAATGCCTCGTCACACCATGCCGATACCGATACCTTCGACAAGCCAGGCAGCTTACAAATATAGTCGTCCCATATAAAGTCCACCGCCTCACAGCAGCCCCAGTAGACCCGCCCGAACAGCTTAGCCATACGCTCATAATAGGGAAACAAAAACTCCCCGAACTGCGCCGCGGATATGCCAACACTCTCCTGCGAATTAAGGTTGCCCCAGAGGTTTGAGAGCATTACCTTGCCATTCGTGTCGGGTGCTAGGGTGCGGGTAAAGCCGTAGCTTCCCGATCCGGCATAGTGGTTCCCGGTGTTCGGCAGTAATAAACCCTGCTGCTCCTGCCACAGCATAAAGCTTATTAGCTCATCGGTTATGTAGCCGGTCAAGCGGTGGAGCTGCTCGGGCTGCTCCAGCATCGCAATATAAAAGCCCTCCATGCCCATGAGGTTTACAAGATGCATTGAGATCATAGCAAACCATGTCAAGCTATTGTTCGCTGGGGTGACGGGCAGGATATCACCTAAGAGCTCCCGCGCTCTATCAAGGCGCCCCTCTGCACTGTCCTTATCAAACGAGCAGCGGGATTTACCGAGCTTGTGAAAATCCACTTCAATATCGGCAATCATGGGTTCTATGTGATAACCGAGTTTGTTGTCCGCTAATTCCTTTTCCAACGTAACACCGAACGCCTGAAAGGATACAGGCATATTGAGCTGTAGACTATCGGGAATAACGCGGTCGTCCCCCACCAGCTCATGACGGTTAATCTCGGACAGCAGCGCAAATTCAAGCTCCCGGTTAAACGGATCGGTGCATTCGAGTGTCGGCACAATGTCGCCGATAAAGCTGTCAATCTCGATAATGACCGGTGTGCAGCTCCTGTCACCGTCGTTGTGACGGTACCACATGTCCTCCCGTTCGCGCATGACGGGCAGATTGGCATATTCAAGGTATCGCTTCGCAAGCTCGATAAGGTATTGTTTTTCGTTCATGTTTTTATCCCCTATATACTAAAACTCGATAATCGGGTTTTCCTTTTTTATCCTGTCGATCACGCCAATAACCGATATAGCCTCGTCAAGCGTAATCGGGAAGGGCTTACCGTTGCGGAAGGACTCGTACATGTGAGTCCAGATGACCGACAGATCCTCCCCGGGGAAGTCTACCGTACGCTCTATCCAACGCAGCTGCTCTCCCGACTGGAATGTGCCGGTTGCGCCGAAGCTCTGACCCGGTGTGCCCGGGTCTGCTATGGGACGGGCGAGCTGCTGCTGCGGGTCTATGTACCTAAGATTGAGCTTCTGACCTACAACCTCTGCCGCCCCGCGTGAACCGTATACACGGTATTCGGGCGTGGGGAGCGCCATGCCGCCGCTTATCTGCATCGTGACCTGTCTGCCGTTCTCCCCCGTCATTATGATGGTCAGATGATCCTCGCAGTCCCCTGCCGCGACGGTGTGTTTGAGGTCACCCCAAAGTGATTTAAGAGGGCTTTCTAGAAATCTAAGCGACTGATCTACAATGTGCGGACCCCAGTTTAGAAGCTGTCCGCCGCCGAACTCTTTTATGGTCTGCCAGTCATCGCGGCGGCTGTAGCCGTTTCTCGTGATGTATATATCGTAGACATTGCCGAACAACCCCTCGTTTATCAAGCGTCTAAGCTCTGTAAAGAAGAACTCAAACCGGCGGTTGTGCCGGACATAGAGCCGCGGCGCACCGGGGCGGGATGTTAACTCTACAAGGGCTTTCGCCTGCTCATAGGTCTCGCACATGGGCTTTTCCAAAAGAACCGACTTACCCGCCTCGAGCGCCATTTTCGCATGTGCAAAGTGGTCGCATGAGCGTGTGGCTATATCCACTATCTCGACATCGGGATCGGCAATCAGCTCCTCTATGCGGGTATAGGTCTTACAGCCGTAGAGGTTATGCATCTTTTGAAGCCGCTCGTCTATGAGGTCACAGGCGGCTGTAATCTTGAACATATCCTCCTTGCCCTTCAGCTCCTCGGTGTGCATACCAAAGCCCGCGCGTCCTATCCCCACAATACCCAGTCTTATCGGATTAGCCATTATACACACTCCTTTATGTCCATATAAGCGTTTGTGCGCATTATATCACGTGCCCAGGTGGCCCATTCCTCCGCGACATTTATCGAGTCCCAGGTGGGATAGTCCTTGACAATCAGCCCGCCGCCACAGATGGTCTTGAAACTCTCCACCATGTGAAGCGCACCCTTCTCGATGGTCTCACGGTTACCTGTCGCCATTATCTTTTGTATATCGGTCGGACAATGAAACGCCATGCGCCCGCCGAACTCACGAGCAAGCACCTCGCTGCCCGACAGCTCCGGCTGGTCAAACTGCATGACATCAACGCCCGCGTCGATAAAGTCCTCCATGAACGCATAAACAAGCCCGCATGAATGAACAAACAGCTTCATATCATGGGCGTGCAGATAGTCTGCCACTGCCTTGTAGACCGGCTTGAACAGGCGGCGGAATGCATCGGGGCTTATAAATGTAGCGTGCTGCATCCCCCAGTCGTCATACATTATCATACCGTCAAAGCCGTTGGCGGCACATAAAACAGCCGCGTCCAGTATAAGGGCAGTCACACGCTCGAGCAGCTTTGCCACATACTCGGGCTCTAGGAGAATGTCCTCAAGGGCGTGATCCATCAGGCGCATGTCGCGCAGTGTCGAGAACGCCGACGCAGGCGTTGTCCCCAGAACAAACTGGTCGCACTTAGAGAGGTTTCGCGCCTTTAGCTCACGATCATACTCCATGTCGATCTCGGGCAGCTTGTAATCGTCCAGTAAAGCCCAATCGTCCTGCAGGATGCCCTTAATACATTCGCCGTTACTGTCGTGACCTAAGCGTCCGTAGATGTTCCCGAACACACAGCGGTGCACCTCTCCCGAAAAATCGGGGACGAGCGACTTCACCTCGGGGTAGCGCCCCCAACTGAGGTGCGGCTCATAGGCGGGGTTTTTCAGCTTAACGGCAGGCAGCCACAGAATGTCCTTTTCATGCGGGGGATTAAAGTCAAACCCCAAACGCGGCGGGTTATTATACTCTATTACCCGCCTGATTATCTCTTTTCCGTTCATACTTACTCCTTATATCCCTAAATTCCGAAGAAACGCCCGGCTCTTTGCCAGATCGTCCACAGGCTCGTATTTATGTGTATCGTGCTCGATAAACACCCATCCGTTATAACCGCGCTCAACAAGCATGGAGACCACGCGGTCGTTCGGGACAGGGTGATTGCCGCCGCCCAGCTCACAGAAGTACCCCTGATCGTGCCAAACAGCCGCATTACGGTCGGTGTAGACCCAGTCCTTGACATGCACCGCCGCTATCCTGTCGAAATAATGCTCGACTATGTAGAGTGGATCGCCCCCCTCTGCCACAGCTAGGTGACCTGTGTCGAGTACAAGCGCACAATCGGGGCAGCTCTCTAGGAAGGTGATAAGCTCCTTCTGCGTCTCGACAAGCGAACCCAGATGGTTGTGCAGCGCCGTTCGTATGCCCCATTTGCGGCAGATCTCCGCTTGAATGTTCGCCTGACGGCAGAGCGTGGGCAGATCCTTCGCCGTCGTGACTGTCCAGACATAGTCCTTACCCAGCGCCGATGTCCATTCAATGCTGTGCTCGATGTCGGGGGCTAGGCAAGTGCCGAAGTCCATCCCTAGGCGTCTTACCATTCCCGCCTTGTGGATAGCATCGCTCTCACTCACCGGACGCAGACGCTCAAGCCCGTCAAAGCCTATCCTTTTGAGCTTTAAGAGCCTTTCCTCATAGTCGAACAGCCCTCCTTCCCAGACATACATGCCGTAATCCGCTACTCCTACCTTAATCATAACGTACCAATCCTCTCTATTTCCTCACGCGTAAAGCGTACAAACCGCCTGACCGCATCGGGGTCGCCGCTCACCGTCTCCACATCCTTTAGCGTAATGTCGAACCGGCAGCCGCACTGCTTGAAAATATCAAACTGCCTGCGTAGTTCACCGCGCACATACTCCTCGTCCACTCCGCGCGACACCATGTCGGAGGGATTGGGACGGTAGGAGAGGATGTAGTCCCCGCCTATCTGCTCGGCGCACCGTTTTGTGTCGGAGAAAGGGCTGACCGCTATGCGGCGAAGGTTTTTTATCTTCCTAAGATAGGGTATCCATCCCGTCACATCCTCGCAGCACCCGAAGGCGGTTAAACCGAACTGCTCGATAATCGGGAGCTGATATCGGAGAATGAACTCGTCAAACATCTCAGGGGCAAAGGAGGTAAACTCCTGCGCCGCCATATAACCCCACAGCTCACCGGGGGACACACCGTAGATATTGGGTGCCGGGCGTTTCAGCTCGTTTGCATAGGGCATACATTGGTTTTCACCGTTGGCGAGCGACCAATCGCCCTGCTCGCGTGCCTGACGATGCACCGCAAGTATCGACTCGGACATAAAGCCCGCAAGCTTATGAAGAAACTCCGGGTGGTCGTACGCATCCCACATGAGCTGCTCTAAGCCGCGCAGCTTCGCCAGATCGGTGGTGATATCCCCTGTCCACATGCGGAGCATAGGTCCTCTGTCGAGATTGACCGTGAGTATATCCCCCACCGCTTCCGACAGCTTTTCGTAGAGCCTAGATGTCTCCGCTTCATTTATGCGGTGGACAGGGCGGGTGAGCTTATAAAAATCCTCCTCATCCTGTATGACTGGGGTATATGCAGCCGCACCGCCTGAGATGGGCTTCTCCCCCAGCTCCGACCTCACACCCCAACGGTATTCGGGGGTCGGATCGTACACCGCCTGCACATTAATCCACGGCTCGACGATAAAATCATCCCCGAAGGTGTCACGGTAGAGTGTCTCGTACAAACGCTTCTCGTAGTGACGGTAAAACGGATCGGAGCACACAAGCTTTCTGTCGTCGAACACCTCGTCAAATGCGAATGCGCGTATGTATATGAGCGGGTAGCTGCCCGAAAAGCTGTTATGGTTGCTCCACGCCCGCCGCCGCTCCTCTTGAATAGGCTTATCCGCCACCTCTCGGACGAGCTTTGCCAGTTCTCTAAGTGCAGTTACATCCCGATTGTATGTCATAATGTCCTCAACTCCACCCTTATACTCATCTTAGCGGCATTTGCGGTATTTAGAACGGCAATACGCATCTGCTTCCCGCCGCCGAACAAGTCAAGCGTCTCGAGCTCTGCCGTGAGACCTTCCGGAACGGTGACTATAGCCTCACCTGTGGGTGCGGTGATGATGAAGGTATTCCCCTCGCGCTTAACCGGGAGGGTCGTGTTCCAGTAGAACGACACGCCGTCACAACCGCAATCGGGAAGCAGCTCATAATCGTCTGAAATGGTAAATTGATTGGGTGCGGGGCTTTCGATGGTTCTGTTCCAATACTTATAGTGGTGCGGGAACGCCAATCCCGCCGGTAAGAATAGGGAACACTGCTGCTCGTCACCGTGTCCCTCGGGCATGATGTCTTGGTCACAGGGACTATCGGGTGCCGCTCTGCCCACCCTCGCATTGGGGACGAGCATGTTGTGGCGGTCGCAGTATTTATATAGTATCGAATAGGGGCTTGAATAGTCACAGGTACCGGGGTCACAGGCGAAGGTGTGACCGGCAAACTCGAGCACAAAGCTGCCCTTATCCTCATGGGTATGACCGGCTCCGGCACGGTTACCCATAAAAAACAGCTTAACGCGCTTACCGTCATACTCCCGCTCGGACGCGGCGACCTTCATGTCGGGTAACATCACAAAGGGCTTAAAGCTTCCGGTAGGAGCGGGAATCTTGTCCTGCGCGTACAGACCGAAGTAGGTCTCGGGCATCCCCCCTGCGTTTCTTACCGCCTTTACGAATATGTCACACCAGCGGCTATCGGGCAGTATGTACGCCATAAACGACAGGTGCTCATGTGATATTGTGGGGCGCGCGTCGCAGATGGGTATCATGTCAAATGTCTCGTCGGTGGATGCGAGCACGTCTGCAAAGCTTGCGGAGTTCTTCACGTTCTGCGGGATGAGGGTAGAAATGTCCATCCCCTCTGCGCGGGCGTAGGCGTGCAGAGCCTGACCGCCGTTATTGCCTACACAATTGAAATAGGTGGGTCCCTCTACATATCCGCCATCGGGCAGTACCGATTTCTCAAGGTTCTCGACAATCTCATTGTAGGCGATACGCATATAGTCCTTCGTTCGCGGGAACTCCTTGGAAATAAGCGCATAAGCCGCCATTCGTCCGTGGGAAAACCAAATTAGCTGGTTCATCGAGAAGATGTATTCATGCTTAAAGGTTGTATAATCAATCGCTGCAAGCCCCTCCTCGACAATACGCCTAAACAAGAGCTCCTTACCGGGTTTAGTGAAGTACTCCCACGCCAAATCATATATAAACACGAGATCATAAAGGCATAGAGACTGCACAAAGCAGCGGTGCTCCCACGCGCCTACGGGGAAGCGGCATATCATACCGTCGTCCCAGTTATCACATTGCAGGATGGACATAGCATAACGCGCCGCCAGCCTGAGCATCTCTTTGTCCTGTTCGAGAACTCCAAGCATTGCCGCCTTTACACCATACCGTATAAGCTCCTTGCCGGTGTCGCGCTCTCTGCAGTAGCGGGTATCGTCCCAGAAATTCACAAACTCTTTTATAAAGCGTTCAGGCGTGTAAAAGTTCGCATAACCGACCGGGACGAACGGAGAACGCGCCCCCTTATTCAGAGCATCACTATACCGCTTACGCATAGCTAAAAGATCATCTGAATCAAAGAAGATGCCGTACCGAGGCTTGAAGGATACATCCGTGTCGGGCGGGAGCAGCAATCCCTCCCAATCTGCATCAAAGTGTTCAAATTTATTCAAATAGACCGGCAGCAGCGCGCTTGACGCAAGCCCCAGCCAGTTGAACCATCCCATCGACCCATCACCGTGATATGATAGGGTTATTCTTATGCTTTTTAAGTAACTTCCCTCAAGCTTGAGAGGAAGCTCACGCTTATATAGCCCGAAGGGCTCGCTCTCGAAGGTAAATGTCCCGCTCTCGGTGACTGCCGACAGTGAAACGACGGCGTGCTCTGGAGCCATGGCAGACAGGATAAGGGTATCATAGCCCGCAATACTAAGCCCGTCCTGCGAACGGCTTACATAGTCCTTCTCCATCGTAAAGATATGCCCGTCGGGTGCTCTGCCCGCCCATTCATACGGGAGACTGCACCAACCGGGGTATATCCGAAATCCCAACGCGTCATCAGCTGTTATATTAAAGCTATCAAGGCTATATAGGTCACTGTTCCAAAACGGTTCGATTACCGCCTCGGCAATGTTGATAGGCGTTACCTTCATGTCCGTAGTTTCTCCTTCAATCTCTGATACAAAATCCTGCCCTGCTCGGCATCTGGGGCTGAAGCCCAAAGGATGAGGTTTCGTTTAGCAGGTATATCCCCGTCCAGAATACGGTCGGCCATTTCGGGTGTGAGTGACATTAAGAGCGCTTTGTCCTTGGGCATACGTGTGGCTATTTCCCACAGGTCGTGCTTTGTACTGTCGAGATCGAGCCCGCTGTTTCCCTCTATATCGCACATACTGTCGATGAGACCGTCGTCATGATCGCCGCAGTAGTGTATACGTCCGCCTTTGATATTGTTAAGATACATGATATCATACTTTTTCACAAAAGTATTGTAAAATTCCGTGCTAATCATGTGTAATGAGCAATCGGAAAGCCGTGCGGAGCCCTTCCACAGGGTGCCCCAGTCATAGAAATATCCATCCTCCATAAAGGTGAGGCGGCGGTAGTGGTCGGTGAGCTTGACTTGATAGTTGGTGAGCTTTTTTAGTAGCAGCTCTAAGAGCTCGGGTTCATCGTAAAAATCAAAGAGAATATCGTTGCCGCGGATGAGGTGAGCGTTGTTGAACGGACTTTGCAAATCGGGGATCTGCAATCCCACAATGCTTGGTTTCTCCGACATAAAATATTCGGTAAACGAGTACGCCTTTCCGAACAATCCGGCATCGAGAGAAGGTTCTTCCAGCGAAACAATTGCCTCCGCACTGTCCAAAACATGCCCCTTAGCACATACAGGGCTATGCTCCGGAATAAACAGTCCGCAGCCGTAGGCATGGGCTACCTGCCCTGTACCGAACTCAACGCGCATCTGCGGGATGTAGTCGTCCCCGCAGTCTATATGGGACTTTATACCGTCGAGGGCAGCCTTCAACATAAGCTCCGGTGAGTCAATAAGTGCGGGGGTGGTGTATGTACTTTTTGCCGGGGTGGAGATAATAACCATCGGTTCTGCCGAGTCATGGTCGGAGAAGCGCTTGAGTATGGCAATATTTGTCTCAATGAGACGGTATGCGCTGTCCTCCAGCTTAAGATAGTTTTTATAACTCATAGCTTATTCCTCGCAAAGGGGTACCTACATATGGTGTTAAACAATATGCAGATACCCCTTTTTCAATTATGATAGATTACTTCTTTTGTGACTGGTACAGGTCGTTGGTCTCCTTCTGGAGTACCTCGCCGCCCATCTCAAGATACTGCTTCTGGAAGTTTTCGAGATCACCCTCGAGGTTCAGCTCTCCGATTACAAACTTTATAAGATTCTGGTTCATAAATGCTTGTAAATCAGGGTACTTAGAGCTGGATGCTGGATTGCCGATGAAGTAGGGGAATATTGTCTTGGAACCCTTAATAAACTCTTCCCTTACCTTGAGCTGGTCAGCAGTGTAGTCATACTTGAACATAGGAAGGCTCTTGCCGCCGCTGAACATGCTGTAGAATACACCGATACCGTACTTTGTACCCATCTGGATAGCATCACCAACTATCGGGTTTCTCACGGGAACGCCGTCTACCATATCATAGGTAACACCCTCTTCGCCGAAGTTGGTGGCTATGTAGGTCTCGTCATCCGAGTGCAGTGCCTCAAAGATTTCCAATATTCTGTCCATCTTTGCGGTGTCTTTTTCAACCTGTATACCCATTCCAATCGGGCTGTTTACTATGTTACCGAAGTTTACGCCGGACTGTCTTGTGGTATTGGTTGTGGTGGGCAGCGGACCTATCGCAATCTCAACACCCGCATTGTCTGCCGCTATACGGTAGCCGCCGATGTTGGGCAGCCAGTGGTACCAAAGACCGTGAAGCTGTACGCCAACTCTGCCGTTTGCAAACTTCTGGGTGAGCTGTGCATTGTCGTCGGTGATTGATTCAGGATCGATTACACCGTCTTTATACATCTTTTGAATGAGTGCTGTTGCATCCTTCCACGCCTGCGTGAAGAAGCTCATTACCATCTCGTCTTTATCATCTGCGACGGTATAGTTAAGTACAGGTACACCGTATGCACCATAGATAGCGATCATGGTCTGTACGGGGGAATCCTTACCTCTAAAGGATACGCCGTAGGTGTCATCCTTGCCGTTCTTGTCTGGGTCGTTCTTTGTGAACTTAGTCATGACATCTACGAACTCATCGATAGTCTTGGGAACCTCTGCACCTACGTTTTCCAGCCACTTTTTGTTGTAAACAGGAAGCTGAGGGGTCTTGCCGCTGTCCCAGTAGAGTGAAACAGCATAGTTTTTACCGTCCACCATACCGTTGAGGAAAAGATTAGGATCTAGATCCATAACTGTTCTGTAGTATATGGGCATCTTTTCCTCAATCTTTTCACGCGGTATCTCGCAAACTACACCCTGTGACACATAGTTTGCCAGAAACGCACCTCCCCATGTGAAGAATACATCGGGGATATCGCCGCCCGCCAGCTTCACGTTGAGCTGCTCGTCCCACGAGTTGCGGTCGATGAGCATGTTGGTGATCTTAACATTGAACTTCTCCTCGAGAAACTTCTGGGGATAGGAACCTTCCGCTTCCGGGCCGTAGAAGCTTAACCACTTAATGTCCATCGGAGCAGCGGGTTCCTCTGCCTTAGATTCAGCAGATGAAGCCTGTGCTTGAGACGAGGACGCCGCGGAGGAGGATGAGCTGGCTGTCTGTGCTGCACACCCTGCCAACACTGAAACTGCCAGAACAACCGAGAGGAGAAGCGCCAGTATTCTTTTTGCCTTTGAACTCATACGATCTACTCCTTCAATTTAATATATTCAACGATACCTAACCCTTAACTGCATGTATATATGCTTATAATAATACTATCTGTTGCATTTTGGGATAAGGTATACGCTGTTTACGACGTAGGCATCTATTATACTATGTATCAGAGAAAATTTCTAGCCCTTGACCGAGCCAATCATTACGCCGGTCACAAAGTATTTTTGTAAAAACGGGTAGACGACAAGAATTGGTACGATAGTAATAATGAGGATTGCCGCCTTCATTGTATCGGGGGTGATGACCTGAATCGAATCCATCATGAGCCCGCTCATCATAATATCGTTGTTCTCGATAATCAGCCTGCGCAGT